>JALYYM010000477.1 GCA_030946565.1 Bacteroidota bacterium
AAATATGTAAAAGGAGCATGGGATTATTATCCTGTGCCAACGAATGAATTTAAACCGTGAGTGGTGAGTTGTTGTGATCCGATAGCTATCGGATGGTGAATGGTGAGTGGTGAGTGTGACTTGTGAGAGAACTCCATATTCCTAAAGATTTGAAAAGTTTAGTTATAAAAATAAACCAGGAAGATTCAACACCTTCCTGGTTTATCATTAAATGGAGCTCCATGAAATTTATTTGTTTACCGTTGAGTTTTTTTATTGCTTACGATAACTCGAGTATTGGATACTGCAGGCCCATAATTCCAAAATCAATACTGCTTTTATACAGCGCCATTTTCAGTGTAACAGGTATGTCGCAATCCTTTGACCAAAAAGGCTTGCAGGCTATTTATTATAACCAGGCAAGCTTCAAAGATTCGATTTTGAAACGCCGTGATACGACCATTGATTTCAACTGGCTTCACCAAAGCCCAGATAAAAGCATAACCGGAAAAAGTTTATCCGTTGACTGGCTCGGCTATATCATTCCCAAATATTCCGGCCCATATACGTTTGAAGTAGAAACAACCGGCGATTATAAATTGTGGCTAAATGATAGCCTGATTATTAACCAGGCTGCGCAATCTTTTTCAAAAAAATCATCCGGAACTATCAGCTTAACAAAAGGTATTCAATACAGGTTTCGGGCAGGTTTGTCAACGAATGATGGTACAGTTTGCAAACTCTCCTGGCAAAATAAAAATCAGCCACAACAAATTATTCCTGCGACGGCCTTCATACCCGAAGGTGCGGAGTTGCCGCCGGTTCGTGTAATGACAAACGTTATTGGCCGCGACCCGGAAGTGACGCTGGGGCCTGACGGTGTTTATTATATGGTACATACCAGTTGCTATCTCGGCGACTCTATTTCGCATAAGAATGCCTGGGATCATAATGATGGTTTGCATCTCTGGAAATCTGCCGATCTCAAAAACTGGGAGCATGTTGGTTTAATCTGGAGTATTGAAAAAGACGGCACCTGGCAAAAAGCTTATGATGAACGAGGCCGGAGACCGCTCTGGGCGCCGGAAATTCATTATATCACCAAAATGAAAAACTGGTACGTAGTCTATAGCATGGGCACATTTGCACCGCAGGGAATAAGGACTGGTTTAATGAAAAGTGTTTCCGGCAAACCTGAAGGCCCTTACAAAGATGTGGTGATGGGCCCGATAACCGAAGGCATTGATGGTTCCTTATTCGAAGAAAAAGGGAACGTTTATTTTCTCAGAAACCATTGCCTCATTGCTTTAATGAATGATAACATGACGGGCTTTGCTGAACCTTTTAAGCCTTTACAAACTTTCGATGGAAAAACCGTAGGCTTTGAAGGTTCAGGCATGCTTAAATTAAATGATAAGTATTATTTGTATTCTGCCAAGGCCAATGAAGACATGGGCAAGAATACTTATGACTTGAACATTGCGGTATCTGATAATATTTATGGGCCATATAGTAATAGTTGGCTTGCCTTGCGGCATGGCGGACATAGCACTTTGTTCATAGATAAACAAGGACAAATATGGGGAACCATGTTTGGGTCTGATGATATTTCCAATGTTTATATTACGCCTTCGCTTGTTAAATTTCAATTAGAAAACAGCGGCAGGATTTTGCCTGTCAGAGGCAACGCACGAGCTACAGTGGTTTTGCCTTCCGGGCAAATTAAAGGAGTTGAATGGAAATATTCTTTTAATAAGCCTTCGGCAAAATGGAACAAAATTTCTTTTGATGATGCAAGTTGGAAAAGCGGACTAAGCGGCTTCGGAAAAGATGGCAAAACTGCCTGGAGTTCTGATGAAATCTGGCTTCTGAAAAAAATAAATTTTGGAAAACTTTCTCCCGCCGAATTAGAAAACCTCGTACTAACGGTGAGCCATAGCGGCAATGTTGAAATATACATCAATGGGGTACAGGCCTGTGCTATGGAAGGTTCTAACAAATACACCCTACAAAAAATAAGTGAAGAAGCTAAACAAGCCATTAGAAATAATCAACAAAATATAATTGCCATCCATTGCCACAAAAACGACGTTGATCAATTTGTGGATGCTGGGGTAATTACGTGGACCGGTTTTTAAAACAAAACAAATAATTCATTTTTAAAATTATTATGAAAATAAAGTTTATAGCTACCCTACTCGTTTCAATTTTTG
>JALYYM010000495.1 GCA_030946565.1 Bacteroidota bacterium
GAACAAAAAGAATAATATGAAGCACATTTCAATTCTTATTCCTAAAGGGCATACAAGTGTTGTAAACATCGAGGGATCTCACCAGATATTTAACGAAGTAAATTCTATTTTGAAAAACCTGGGCAGGCCTCCGCTATTCAAGGTTCAGTTAGCAGGTATTGCAAAAGAAACGAGCCAGCGAAATGGCCTGTTTACAATTGAACCAGATGTATTAATACAAGATGTAAAAAAAACTGACCTTATTATTATTCCGGCAATACACGGAGAGCTTAACTCAATGATGGACCAGAATGCCGCCTTTGTTCCATGGATAATAAACCAATATAAACAGGGAGCCGAAGTTGCCAGTTTGTGTATTGCATCTTTTTTCCTGGCGGCTACGGGCTTACTAAATGGAAAGCAATGCGCAACACACTGGACTGCTGCTAATGATTTCAGGACTGTTTTTCCGGAAGTAACTCTTGTAGATGATAAAATAATGACGGAAGAAGACGGCATTTATACAAGTGGAGGGGCGTATTCCTTCCTAAACCTGCTCGTTTATATTATTGAAAAATATGCAGGACGCGATATTGCCGTGCTTATTTCTAAAACATTTATGATAGATATAGATCGTATAAGCCAATCTCCCTTTATTATTTTCAAGGGACAAAAAGTGCACGATGATGAGCCCATAAAAAAAGCACAGGAGTATATTGAAAATAATTTTGAAGAAAAAATTACTGTTGACCAGCTTGCATCAATGTTTGCATTAGGAAGAAGAAATATGGAACGCAGATTCAAAAAAGCAACCGCTAATACCGTGACGGAATATATACAGCGGGTAAAAATAGAAGCCGCAAAGAAAACCCTGGAGAAGGGCAGAAAGAATATAAATGAAGTAATGTATGAAGTTGGTTATTCTGATACCAAAGCTTTCAGAACTGTTTTTAAAAGAATTACCGGCCTATCCCCTATTGAGTATCGCAGCAAATATAACAGGGAAGTACTGATGGCTTATGGTTAATAATTGAAAGAATTAATTAATAAAATCCATAAAAAAAAGTGAACAAAATATATGTCCACTTTATTCAATTATCTATTTTTTAAATTATACGCCCATATATTCCTTAAGGAGATTACACCTGGAAGCTGTACGTAATTTTGTCAATGCTTTATCTTTAATTTGTCGTACTCTTTCTCTTGTAAGACAAAACTTTGCACCTATATCTTCTAAGCTTAGGGGTTGGTCCAATCCAATTCCATAAAAGTAACAGATCACTTCCTTTTGCCTTTCTGTGAGTATACTTAGCGAGCGTTGGATTTCCTGTTTCAAAGAATCTCTAAACATAATGTTTTTATCCGCAGCGTCAGCATTGCCATTTACCATTACATCAATCAAGGTACTTTCTTCTCCATCACTCAATGGTGAATCCATGCTCACGTGTCTCGCGGCAACGTTCATAGTTGCGGATACTTCTTCAATATCAATCTCCAGGAAAAAAGCAAGTTCTTCAGCAGTAGGTGTACGTTCATATTCCTGTTCCAAATATGAAAATGCCCTGCTTATACGATTAGTAAGGCCAACTTTATTTAAAGGCAGCCTCACAATTCTTGATTGCTCCGCCAGCGCCTGCATAATGCTTTGCCGGATCCACCACACACCATAGGAAATAAATTTAAATCCGCGGGTCTCGTCGAAGCGCTGTGCTGCTTTTATAAGCCCCAGGTTTCCTTCATTAATTAAATCGGGTAAAGTAAGGCCCTGGTTTTGGTACTGCTTAGCAACAGAAACTACAAAACGCAGGTTGGCTTTTGTAAGTTTATCGAGCGCTTGCTGATCGCCCTGCTTTATGCGAATTGCCAGTTTCACTTCTTCTTCGGGGCTGATAAGGTCAACCTTACCTATCTCCTGCAAATATTTTTCCAGGCTTTCGCTTTCCCGATTGGTTATCGATTTAGAAATTTTGAGTTGACGCATACTCATAAGCTGTATTTTTAAGGGGGGTACAACATACTAGTTTGGTGAATAGTAGGTAAGGGTAACCTCACATACTTAACGTAATGTATACAGTTTTAAGTATGCTGCCAAAAAAAATATATGTGTTTTATTATTATGCCAAAATAAGTTAGTAAGTGGTAAAAAATCTTTTTTAAAGAAAAATCCAAATAAAAGTATAAATTAGGTTGGTTAGTTAAATTATTTTCTATTATTGCACATACACAGATCAATTGAAAAAGATGAGTAAGAAAATACAATACACGCTTGAGTACCCTGTAAGATGTTCGCCTGTTATATTATATGAATTTCTTTCAACTTCAACCGGCCTTCAGGAATGGTTTGCTGATAAGGTGGAGGATAGAGATGGTTTGTTCAGTTTCGCATGGAATGGTTCTGCTGAAGAAGCAGAAGTGGTAGCAAGTGAGGAGAATAAATCAATCAAGTTTCACTGGGTTGATTCCCCTAAAGAAGAATTTTTTGAATTCAGCATAGAAAAATCTGAGGTAACGAATCTCACTATTTTAATAATAAATGACTTTGCTGAGAAAAAAGAAATAAAAGACCAAAGCCAACTTTGGGAGACCCAGGTTAAAGAACTTTTTCACCGGTTAGGAAATTAGCCTTTATAATTTCCATTAATTCCCTGTAACCTTTCTCAAGAAACGCAGGAGCTTCATCCCATTTTTGCAAATCAATTCTTTTCGAAATTTTTAAAAAATTATTAGAAGATATTTCAGCAAGAATATTTCCGCTTATTTTACTGGCGGGTAAGTAGTTTGTTCTATTAAAATCGTGTTCCCATTGATTCTCATTAACACACAAAAAAAAATTCATTCCTAAAAGATTTTTCAAAAGCTTGTGAATATTAATTTCCTGCATTCTTTCGCTGCCTGATATATGAAGGGTGATACTAAAAAAATTTCCCCACCAAAACATTGTCCTGATGGCAAACACATTCTCCTTTTTAAAAACAGCAGGGTAATCAAGTATTGCATAAGGCAGTCCCATATAATTTTCTCCCTTTGAAATCTTGCCTGATTTTCCTTCATTAAAAACAGCATTAAGATTTTTTTCTTCATTCAAAATCGTTTTATAAGTCTCATGCAATTCACCGAGAAGTAAATAAACTTTATTA
>JALYYM010000518.1 GCA_030946565.1 Bacteroidota bacterium
ACTTCTTTTTTCTGGTACCATGAAGCACTCACGTAGCAATGAGGGCCATTAAATATCACCAGCACATTTTCATTTTGTAAAAATGCTTTATGATGATCCGTATTTTTCATTATATGGCCGGTTAGAATTATCTGGCCATTTTCTTTTTTTATATCCAAAGGCACATGCGTAGCCACTGGAAAATTGCCATCATATCCAACAATAATTGCAAAGGGATTTTTATCCATGAAATCAAAAACTGCATCTTTATCTTCTTCAGTAAAATGCGGGAGTTTATACATTGTTGCTCTTATTTGGCTCTAAAGATTTGTAAATAATTATTGGAGCATTTCTTTGATTACATTTCCAAAAGTGTAAACATTTTCAAAAGTATTATAAAGAGGGGCAGGCGCAACGCGAATTACATTTGGCTCTCTCCAATCTACAATCACGCTATTTTTTTTCAATGATTCAAAAATCTCATTCCCTTTTTCCAACATTAAAAGCGATACCTGGCATCCATGTTCGTTTTCATTTCGCGGCGTGATTATCTCAATCATTTTTTTGGATGATGATGCATTTATTTCATCCAAAATAAATAACAAATAAGCACTTAATTTTTTTTGCTTCGCTAAAATATTTTTAAAACCTGCTTCCTCAAAAATAGCGAGGGAAGCATTATGCGCAGACATATTAAGCAATGGAGGCGTGCTTAGTTGCCATCCTTCGGCTGTAGGAATGGGATCGAATTCTTTTTCCATTTTAAAACGGTTCTCTTTATTTGTGCCGCACCAACCGGCAAGGCGCAAAAGCGATTTATCGGCAACATGACGTTGATTAATAAATGCGCCTGCTACAGAGCCTGGCCCGGAATTCAAATATTTATAAGAACACCAGCAGGCAAAATCAACGTTCCAATCGTGCAGTTTTAATTGAATATTTCCCACACCGTGAGCAAGGTCGAAGCCGCAATATGCACCGGCTTCATGGGCCGCAGCAGTTATTGTTTCCATGTCAAATACCTGACCCGTATAATAATTTACACCGCCAATAATTACGACTGCAACTTCCGCAGCATGTTCTTTAATAGTCGCAACTATGTCTTCGTTCCTGATAACATATCCCCCGTCACGCGGCTGTACTTCAATGATCGCATCTTTAGGATCAAGGTCCGCCAGCAACACCTGCGACTCCAATGCGTATTGATCGGAAGGAAAAGCTTTTGCTTCGCAAATGATTTTATATCGCTGTTTATTTGGCCGGTAAAATGTCGCAAGTAATAGATGCAGGTTAACGGTCAATTGGTTCATTACTGTGATCTCATCTTCCTTTGCTCCCAGGATAGGCGCAAGTTTTTTAGGAAACATTTCATGATATTTTATCCAAGGCGTTCTTCCATGAAAATGGCCTTCCACTCCATAATTAGCCCAATCCTCAAGATCATTTAAAACATATTCCTGCGCAGTCTTTGGCTGAAGGCCCAAAGAATTTCCGGTGAAGTAAATGCTTTCCTTTCCATTAATAATTGGTATGTAAAATTTATCCCTAAATGCCCTCAAAGGATCTTCGGCATCCAGCTTTTTTGCGTATGCTAAATTATTTTCAAAATCACTCATAAATTTATTTTGATCTTTAACAGCTTAATCGCTTATTTGTTGCATCATTAATTTGCAAAGGCCGGTTTGTCTGCAATTCCAAATCTTATTTTAAAAATTTGCCAATATATCAAGCGGTTAAAATAAAGGTAATGATTCACCGAATTATTATTTTTTATTCTTCAACAATGGGAGTATAAATTCATTAGCTTTCGACAAAAATTTTCTTTTTTGATGGATCATTATCTTACAATCGAAACGCAGGCTGTTGCCGAATATAAAGACCGCGGAAGTAAATTTCTTGCCTATTCTTTTCCCCTGAAACGCCCTGAAGAATTTAAAAAATATTTGCAGGCGCTTAAAAAAGAACATCCAAAAGCTGTTCACTATTGCTTTGCCTACCGAACAGGTTTTGATGGAAATAATTTTCGTGTAAGCGATGATCGCGAGCCAGCAGGCACGGCTGGAAAACAAATTTTGGGACAGGTGGATTCTAAATCACTCACCAATATCCTCGTTGTTGTTGTAAGGTATTTCGGCGGAACCTTGCTCGGCGTTCCCGGACTGATCACTGCTTATAAAACTGCAACTTCGTATGTGTTACAATGTACGCCCGTAACACAAAAAGCTATTGAGATAAACTACAATTTACAATTTGATTATACCATAATGAACGACGTAATGCAAATAATGAAACAGTGCAATTGCACCGTTCATAAAAATGAATTACAACTCTTTTGCAAAATGGAAGTTGGCATACCTAAAGAAAGGGAAGAGGAGACTATAAATTCCTTAAAGAAATTATATAATGTGGAATTTCAAAAGACAGAATAATTCGTTTTAGCCTGAATGAATTATTTAAATCTTTCACTTACAAATAATTCTTTTTTACCGGCCTCATATTTATAAAACCCTTCACCGGTCTTTTTCCCCAGGAATCCAGCAGTTACCATATTAGATAACAGCGGGCATGGAGCATATTTTTGATTGCCAAAACCATCATATAATACTTTCAATATTGAGTGGCACACATCAAGCCCGATAAAGTCTGCGAGTTGTAAAGGCCCCATTGGGTGCGCCATTCCAAGCTTCATGATGTTATCTATCTCCTCCACACCAGCAACGCCCTCGTATAAACTAAAGATTGCTTCGTTGATCATTGGCATCAGAATGCGGTTCGCAATAAAGCCCGGATAATCATTCACCTCGCATGGCACTTTACCCAAGCCCTGCGATAATTCAATTATTTGTTTAGTTACTTCTTTGGATGTGGCATACCCATTTATAATTTCAACAAGTTTCATTACAGGCACCGGGTTCATAAAGTGCATACCTATCACCTGCTGTGGCCTTTGGGTAACTGAAGCAATCTTTGTTATAGAGATAGAAGAAGTATTGGTTGCAAGAATACAATCCGCAGGTGCCGCTTCATCAATCTGTTTAAATATTTTTGATTTTAAATCAATACTCTCTGTTGCAGCTTCTACTACCAAATCCGTTTCCTGC
Source organism: Bacteroidota bacterium (assembly GCA_030946565.1). The sequence goes on from JALYYM010000518.1 coordinate 3,081, forward strand.
ACGCCTGCGGTAAGAGAAGTAAGCGCAGTGATATTTTTTAGAGCGCTCGCTTTTGTTTCTTCTGATAATAAATTTTTGGCAATTTGCCTGTCCATATTTTTACTTATTGCATCCAATGCGTTGTCAAGCTGCGGCTGCGATACATCTATAAGATTTACCTTAAATCCATTTTGTGCAAATACATGCGCAATTCCATTTCCCATGGTGCCCGCTCCTATTACCGCCACGTTTTTAATCATTACTGAAATTTTGTTTTATATAAAAATACATGTTAAAAAAATGTTTCTATTCCGCTGTTTTTACCCTTCATCAAATGTACTCTTTAAACTTCAGGCATATTTTTTCATCCATAATTTTTAAATCATCTTAAAATAGTTTTCTATGAAAAAAATTATTTCAGTTGCGAGTTTCTTTCTTTTTGTTTTAATCTTTTTAGCCGGCTGCGGGCCATCATCTATTGTTGTAAGGGAGCGCCCCGCACCGCCTTACTATGCTCGCCCGGCAGCGCCGGGGCCTAATTATATTTGGATCGATGGTGAATGGCTGAGGAGTGGCCGCCATTATAATTATCGCCAGGGTTATTGGGCGCCGCCACGTAAAAGATATCGCCAGTACAGTGCCGGCCATTGGCAACAAAGAAGGAACGGATGGTACTGGATTCCGGGAAGGTGGAACTAATATTAGATGATTAGTAATTAGTGATGAGTGACAAGCATTGGCATTAATATTGATTTAAAGAAAACAGCTTTACCTATATGAAAAAATATATTTTAATTTTCATCACTTTTATTTCCACAACAACATTTTCGCAGAATAAAAAATTCGATGCAAATGCAGACCATGAAAATTTTTTCAGGTTTGGAGCTAAAGCCGGCCTAAACATAAATAAGATCAGCGGGCAAGCTTATAAATCAGGGTTCAATTACAATTATTTATTAGGTGCTTTCATGCAATTCAATTTTTCTAAAACTTTTGGCTTGCAGCCAGAACTAAATTTTGTGCAGTCTTCTTCTGAATTTACAAATGATCCTTCAAACGTGTACGATGATCTATTCTTTGGAGGCAATCAAAAAACAGCAAAGCTTGATTATATAAAAGTCCCGGTACTGCTGAATATAAATATTGGCCCAAGCAAAAGAGTGAAGTTGCAACTCGGGCCGCAAATTGGTGGATTGCTGAAACAAACAGTTGACAGCCTTAAAAACAATGGTGACATTTTCAAGAAGTCGGACTGGGCTGCAGTAGGCGGCCTTTGGATACAAATACCTTTTGTAAACCTCGGTGCACGATATGAAGTCGGCCTTACCAATTTAAACGATATAGACAATCAGCAAAAGTGGAAAAGCCAGGCGTTTACGATATTTGCAGGTTTCACATTTTAACTCCACATACATCCGTTTTTATTTTTTTGCCCGTCTGATCAACGGGCTTTTTTGTAAATTGAATTTTACACATAAGTATTATGGAGAAAATTGCGATTGAAAATTTATTTCTTATAGATATTGAAACAGTTTCGGGTGCGCAGCATTTTCATTTACTTAGCGAGGAGTGGAAGGAATTGTGGTCAGAGAAAATCTTTAAAAGCCTGCCGCCAAATACCTCAGCCGAAGAGTATTATCCAATGCGTGCAGCAATACTCGCTGAGTTTGCAAAAGTTGTTTGTATAAGCATTGGTTATTTTAAAAAAGAAAACGATAACTGGCAATTGCGGATAAAATCTTTTTATTCTGAAGATGAAAATGAAGTGTTGAATGGTTTTATAACCGCGTTAAAACAAATGCACTCGAAGAATACAAAATGGATTTTCACCGGCCATAATATTAAAGAATTTGACGTGCCATTTTTATGCAGGCGCATGCTTGTAAAAAACATATCCATCCCATCTTGCCTGGATTTTCAGTACATGAAGCCATGGGAAACACCGGTTCTTGATACGCTGCATCTATGGCGGTTTGGAGATTACAAACATTATACTTCGTTGAAGCTTCTTGCTGCCACTCTTGGCGTTCCATCTCCCAAAGACGATATTGATGGAAGCAAAGTTGGCGAAGTTTTCTGGACAGAAAAAAACCTGGAACGCATTGCTCTCTACTGCGGCAAGGATGTGGCAACAGTGGCAAATGTGATACTCAGATTTAAAAATTTACCTTTACTCACGAGCGGGCAAATAATTTTTGTTAGTTCATAGCGCAGCTTATTCACTCTGGAATTTTTTCAATCATTCAAAATTTAATTATGAAAACACTTACTTTTTCAGTCTTCGGACTGCTACTTACTTGCAGCATTATAAGTTGTGCTGACAAAAACCATCGCTACATAGATCTTGAAACGGGCAACTACGTTGATGTGGTAAAAGATTCAACTAACGGTAAAATGGTAAACGCAGATACCAGGGAGCCTGTAATTATTTATGTAGATACACAAAGCAAAGACACTATCTATGGGAAAACCGGTAAAGTCATTAACGGCAACGTTACCAAAACAGAAAACGGTAAATACAAATATGTTTCAAATGATGATGGACTGGACAAAATAAAAACAGGTGATGATGGCGCTTACAAAGTGAAAGATGGTGACTATAAAAAGAAAGTAGATAAGGATGGTGATATAAAAATAAAGGATGGCGATAAAAAGATAAAAATTGATGGCAAGACTGGTGAGAAAAAAGTTAAGTCAAACTAAACACAGGGCAGGCTTTTACATGGCTCTGAGAAATCAGGGCCATTTTTTTATTTACAAATCAAGAATTTGCCTTGCCGCATTTATACCGCTTTGCAGTGCCGCATCCACGGTGGAAGAAGAATTTTTCGCAAGGTATTCGCCGGCGAAATAAAAAGTATTTTCATAAGGCTTTCGCAGTACTTCCTGCGCTTTCTTTGTCTTCAATGTTGGATAAGAATACCCGCCTAAAATGTGTGGCTCTTTAATCCAGTTCATAATTTTATAAGCCCTTAATCTTTTTTCAAGTTCTTTAGCAGGCATCGATAAAATGGAAGAAAGAGATTTCAGCAAAAGCTTTTTAAACTTTTTTTCAGAATAATTTTTCATTTTATAAGAAGATGGCCCGGCAATCCAACCGGTAAGCAGCGGGGCTTTAGAAGGAAACTGCGTCCACCACGTTGGTATACTTGTATCGCCAAAAATATAGGATGGAGCAGGGATTTCTCTTTTTTGCAAAAAATCTTCCTGCAGCCAAAATGCCTTATCGAATTCTAATAAAAATTTTATTACACCGCCATTACCAATATTCTTTGCAGCTTTTAAATGATGGCTAAGAACCGAAGGAAATTCTATAAAACTTTCTCCCCTTTTACTACATTGCAAAACTCCAGCCGGCACAGCCACTATCAACTTGCTGCCATAGTATCTGCCGAAAGCCGTTAGCACCTCAACATTTTTATTCGCCGAAACTTTAAGCACCGGTTCACTGGTTTTAATTAAACAGCCATTCTTTAAACTCATTTGTTCTAAAAATTTAATGAGAGCAGTATATCCATCCTCTGGCCGGTATTGATCTTCGTCTTCATTTTCCATTTCTTCCTTTATTGCTATCACGCTCGTATATGCAGGATCTGCCGCATCATAGCCCTCAACATATTTTCTAAATTGATTTCTTAGCGTTTCATATTTTTTTGCTTTGAAAGATCCTCTTAAAAAATCATCAACGCTCATATCTTTTTTACATGCTTTCATTTTTTTTATCAATAAGTCCCAATGAGGAACCAGGTTGCCAGCTTCTTGCCACCTTCCTTTTTTTACCCTGCAAAATTTTCCTTTAAGCTTCGTCTTTCTAAGCCCGGCTTCTTTGAGTAAATCAAAAGTTGTCTTTAAATTTCCATGTATAAATTCGGCGCCGCCTTCCGCCGGGTAAGATAGAATTTCCACTGCATAAATTCTTCCTCCCACTTGTCCCCGTGCTTCAAGTAATAAAATTTTTTTGCCTTCGGCAGATAAAACTTTCGCAGCAATTAATCCGGCAGCGCCACCGCCGATTATTATGACATCATACATCATTAAAAATTTGATGAGACAAAAATAAGTCCTTAAAGATATTGCCGGCGTTGAGTTTGTGGCAACTAGAAGAAAATAAATTTATACTTATTGGAACGGGCTGCCATATTACATTTCAGCCGCCTGGTAAAAACAACGGCAAAGCATGGCAGTATGGAAAAGTAGAAGAAGGAAAATATGAAACGGAAAATTTAAGTTACTGCGTAATTAAAAATGGAGATGAAACGGATTGGGGCGGCCCGGGGTTTGTTGATGTGCCAACTGTATTGCAAACAACGTTGGTTGTCCGGTGAATTCTAATGAATGCGTTTAAAATACTTTTAGAATTAATGGCTTTTTATAAAAAGCTTATTTGCGTTTAATCGGGTTTCCGTTACATTTCTAGTTAATTTATATTAGCTCTACGCCTTTCTTTACTTTAAATCTTCCGATTGATTTTATCTCAGTTTGCATTCTATTTAATTTTATAGCATCCTTGTACCAAAATAACTTTAGATTAATCCTTTATACATTATATATTTTACGTTATATTTTAAATTCAATTCATAAAGTTTCAAAAGACCCTGCTATCTTTTAATGGAGTAATTTTAAAGATTAATCAGAAAAATTTTTTAATAAATTACCGGCACGGTACAGTAATTATAATCGTTTACTGTAATAAGCACTTTGAAATTATTCATTAAAAATATGGTTTGCATTCGTTGCAAAATGGTTGTAAAGGATGAATTGACAAAACTGGGTCTTCATTATACCATAGTGGAATTGGGTGAGGCGGATATCGTGGAAAATATATCAGCACTGCAACAACGACAGTTCAAAGTTGCACTTTTAAAGTCAGGGCTTGAATTAATAGATGATAAAAAAAGCATACTAATTCAAAAGATAAAAAATGTAATTATTGAATTGGTACATTATTCTGAAGAACCATTAGCCATAAATTTTTCAGGTTACCTGAGCCAAAAGTTACAACACGATTATACTTATCTCGCTAATCTTTTTTCAGAAGTTCAGGGAACTACTATCGAACATTTTATGATTGCGCACAAAATTGAGCGGGTAAAAGAATTACTAGTTTATGATGAAATGAACCTTACGGAAATTGCCTACCAGATGCATTACAGCAGTGTGGCACATCTTTCTGCCCAGTTCAAGAAAGTAACAGGCCTTACTCCAACTCACTTCAAACTAATTAAAGTTAAAAGGCTTTCCATGCTTGAAGATGTGTGAATGATGTAACCTTTCCACAGATTTATATAACAGTTGCTGTTACAATACCACTCATCTTTACCGGATGAAAAATACAGGCAACCATAAAAACAAAAGTGCTGTAAAATCAAACAAGTCAGAAATTGAAAAAGCAACATCACATATAATTGTAGAAATCATTGAATACATACCTAATTCGGTAGTCAGCAAAACAATCATTAAGAAATTAACCGGAAATATAAGCGTGATGTCCTTTGATACAGGTGAAGGTTTATCTGAAAAAACATCACCTTTCGACTCTTTCGTGCAGATCATTGAAGGAAATGCAAATATTGTAATTAATAAAGTGTCCAACTTACTTCACACCGGCCAGGGAATTATAATACCAGCTCATTCATCTAACCAGATAACGCCCAACGGAAGGTTTAAAATGATTTCAACAGTTATTAAAAGCGGGTATGAATAAAAGTGATTCCAAATTTGTTTTATCTAACGGCTAAGTATAATCGCAATTGATACATGCGTTTAAACGGGCACCTCAATCTCACAATTTTCAAAATATACAAACATCAGTCACTTCTTAAAAGTGTGTGTGATCTAATCGCGATCCGCTTTCCTAATGAAGCAATATATCAATTTATCCAAATGTGTGAATGATATAACAAATCCGGTGAAATATGTAACATCCCGGTGAATAAATGCTGCCAACTTTGCATTGAAAGAATTGATACCGCATCCCAAAATAATTAGAATCACCGTTGCTTTCCACAAGGACTCCCGGGGGCCCGAATGTTTCCT
>JALYYM010000519.1 GCA_030946565.1 Bacteroidota bacterium
CGCATTCGGTATTCTTACTTTGTACGGGTAAATAACTGTTCCATTTTATTGCAAATGTGCTGAGGTCTTTGTAATAACTTTCACTGATGTTTCCGCTCCATTTATGCTCAATCAAAATGTCGTACACCACATAATTTTTTGCATACTGAAGCACCTGCATGCTTATGTCAGCATCGTATAAATGAAAACCAGTAAAGGCTTTTTCATCAAAAGAAATTTTTTTGAATAAATCTTTCCTGATACAAAACCATAAGCCATCAACAATTGCCACCTCCGTTTTTTCCACTTCATTAAAAGGGTTACTGTAATAATGATAGAGTTTTTTATCTTTTTTAGAAGTAGCCCGCATCAATAAGTTTCTTGCGCTCCTGGCAAAGTAATTATTAAACCACCAGGCAGAAGGGACTACAGATTGCGCCATGCCACCGATTACGCCTATCATGCCTACTTCTTTATCACTAAAATGCGCAGTAACTTTTTTACCCCATTCATTTGTATAAAATAAAATGTCTTCATGTGCAAAGCAAACAATCTCATATTTTGCCTTTCTTACTCCTTCATTATAGGCAGATAATATTGTGTGATCGTTATTGGTATTATCAATGATGAGTAACTCATAGGGAACACCAATACTAGCCTCAATATTGGCTTGCAGCGAGTGAAGCAATGCTTTGTTTCTATGACAAATGATGATACTTAGCAATTAAAATAACGGGCTTTTGTAAATTTTTAAAAATCCTTTTTCTATTACAGGCTTATATAATATTCCTGCTTTTAATAATTCTATTTTTCACCAAAAATTCAAGAGCGCCTGGAAAGGCGGAAGCAAGAAATAATTTCAATGCGAGCATTTTATTATTCCTTCCCAAATTCAACAGCGTATTGTTTATGTGATCCTGGCTTAAATATTTTTTATATTTTGATTGCATGTATTTTCCCAAAACAACAGTATCATTTTGCTTTATTGAATTAAGCATTGAACTATCCAAAACCCTATAGTGAAAAAGTACTTTTGGAATGTAATAAAATTCATACCTGTGCAATGCCATGTTCAGCCATAGGTCCCAATCTTCAAAGCCCATCACAGGCATTTTTTCATCGTAGCCTCCAAGTGCTTCCCAAACTGATTTGCGGTAAACAGCGCAGGCATCAATTATATTACCAATCATTATTTTTTGCAAATTGAATTCGCCAACTATATGCCTCCCCGATTTTTTACCAAAATATTCGACGTCCCCATACACCATGGCAATGCCGGGTTGTTCATCTAATATGCGTATACTTTCATAGATATAGTCAGAGCAAATTTTGTTATCGCTGTCTAATGGTAAAATGTATTCTCCCCTGGCTTCTTTAATAGCATTGTTCCTGGCTGCGCCCAATCCCTGGTTGCATTGACTAATGACATGATACCCTTCAGCAGCAAGCTGCTGCAATACTTCAATGGTATATATATCCGTTGAGCCATCATTCAAAATAATTATCTCATACAAATATTTGTCACTGCACTCTTCTACACTCCTGATGGCTTCCCGTACAAACAAGCCATGATTATAGCAAGGAATAATTACGGATACTTTTGGCTCCATATCTTTTAATTATTTAAAGGCTTTTTACCTATCACTACATAATTCATTGTATTCACGGGGTTATAATCAACTTTATCAAGCCATGAAAAAAAAGAGTTGATAAGCCGGTATAATTGAAGCCGGTAAAATAAAATCCGTGAAACATGAATGAAAAAGTTTTTGCTTTTGCTATGCGAAAATGAATGAACAAGGCTTTGCCCGGTAGTAGCCCACATTCCGCCATTTGCATTTAATTCTATTATTTCAAAGCCGGGCTTTTCAAAAAGATATTTAAATCCATACCTGGTAAACCGAAAAAAATCATAAGGCTCTTCGTGCAGGTGCCAATACATAGGGCCTGAGACGATAAAGTAACCGCCCGGTTTTACAAGGCGATATGCTTCGTTTACCAATCCCTGGTGGTCTTCTACATGCTCAATAGTTTGCGTTGAAAAAACAGTATCAAATGAATTGTCAGGCAACGGGATATCATTAGCATTAGATAAAACATCTACCTTTTGCAAATTGGACTGGATGATATCGCAGCCAATATATTCAGTTATTTTCCCTTCAAATAATTTTTCATAAGGCTTGTTACCGCAGCCTATATCCAAAACCCTTCCCCTCGCATATTTGAGTATTGCGCTT
>JALYYM010000541.1 GCA_030946565.1 Bacteroidota bacterium
ACGTTGGGCCACTAATAGATAAAGATGCCGTTAACATGTATAACAATGCAATAGCGGAATGTAAAAAGGAAGGTGGAAAATTTATCGTTGCCGACGGAGTACTTACTGGTAAAGGGTTTGAAAGCGGCTGTTATGTAAAGCCATGTATTGCAGAAGTAACGCCGGATATGACTATAATAAAGCACGAAACTTTTGCGCCAATTTTATATATAATGAAATACAAAACATTAGAAGAAGCTATACAAATTCAAAACAATGTGCCACAGGGATTATCCAGTTCCATCTTTACACTAAACATGCGTGAAGCAGAATATTTTCTCTCACAGGCAGGGAGTGATTGTGGCATTGCAAACGTAAATATTGGAACATCGGGAGCGGAAATAGGTGGAGCCTTTGGCGGTGAAAAAGAAACAGGTGGTGGACGTGAAAGCGGCAGTGATGCCTGGAAAGCGTATATGCGCAGGCAAACCAACACAATAAATTATACAGATAAACTTCCTTTGGCCCAGGGAATTAAATTTACTGTATAGGTTTTTTGCATTAACATAATTATGTCTTAATCTTGGACAGGCGGTGAATATTATTGTAAAAAAAATCCAAATATTTGTGATCCTTAAAAAATAACCTAAGATATGATAATAAAAATTAAGCATTTTTTTATAGCACTTTCATTTACGGCTATACTTCCTTTTACCAGCATTGCGCAGGGAACTTCTGAAAAGAAAGAAGCGCCGCACAACTGGCACGAACTTGACAGGGCAGAATCCGGCTACTATGGAATAAGCCTCGATAAAGCTTACCAGTTTTTGAAAAATAAAAAAAGTAAAACAGTATTAGTTGCTGTAATTGACAGTGGCGTAGATACTACACAAGAAGATCTCAAACCTGTGTTATGGCACAATCCCGGAGAGATACCCGGAAATGGAATTGATGATGATCACAATGGGTACATAGATGATGTATATGGATGGAATTTTATTGGTGGAAAAGACGGGCGAAATGTAAAACAAGATTCCTATGAAGGGGCAAGAGTATACTGGAAATTAAAAGAAAAATATGGTGACGAAGTCCCTGATACGAATAATCTACAGGCCGCAGCGAGACAGGAAGTTGCGGAATATTTAAAAGCCAAAGAAAAAACGGTTGGTAGCATCAATCCGCAGGAACTCGTATTTATGAAAACTATACTTCCTTCGATGGAAAGAGGAGATTCAATTATTGCGAAAGATTTAGGTAAGATAGAATTTACCGGTGAAGATCTTAAAGGTTACACTCCAAAAGAGCTCGATGCAAAAAAGGCGGCAGCGATCTATTTGAACATAGCCAAAATGAATAATGATAATTACGATATTTCTAATAAAGATATTTTGGATGACCTGCGTGGACAAATCCGAAAAGGAGAATCTGCTACCACCCCCCCGGAAAATTATCGCGGCGAAATTGTAAAGGATAATGAAGATAACATAAACGACAGGTATTATGGCAATAACGATGTGATGGCCGGTACGCCAATGCATGGCACACATTGCTCCGGTATAATAGCAGCAGCAAGAAACAATAACTTAGGAATGGATGGCATTGCTGATAATGTAAAAATAATGATGGTACGTGCCGTGCCCGATGGTGATGAGCATGATAAAGATATTGCCAATGCAATTCGCTATGCTGTTGACAATGGTGCAAAAATAATTAGTATGAGTTTTGGGAAAGATTTCTCACCTGAAAAAAACTGGGTAGATGATGCGGTACAATATGCTGCGAGTAAAAACGTGTTGCTTGTACATGCGGCAGGCAATGATCATAAAGACATTGATACGGCTGAAAATTATCCTAATCCTGTTTTCAGAAATGACTCAGGGAGGGCTCACAATTTTATTACAGTTGGCGCCAGTGGCGATCCTACCAATGGCGGCTTCACTGCAACCTTTAGCAATTATGGAAAAAATGAGGTTGACGTATTTGCACCCGGAGTAAATATTTATTCCACCTTACCTGGTGGTGACAAATATGGCAACTTATCAGGGACAAGCATGGCTTGCCCTGTAGTGGCTGGCCTCGGAGCGCTGATACTTGAATACTTTCCTGACCTGAGCGCAGAGCAGTTAAAATATGTGATAGAAAAATCGGCAACTCCATTAAAGGAAGAAGTTAAGCTTCCCGGTTCGGATGATGAGATGGTTTCATTAAGTGATATCTCAAAATCAGGTGGAGAGATAAATGCTTATGAAGCCGTAAAACTTGCTTCTACGCTTAAAGGAGATAGAAACAAGGAAATGAATATTCTTCCAAAATCAAAAGTGAAGAATGACAAAAAAGGATAAATCAAATTTTTAAATATTGTACAAACCTGGCAGGCGTTTATCGCTGCCAGGTTTTCTTTTTTTAAACAGAACGCTTTTTTTGAAAGGCGCAAAAAATATTAAATTCGTACAATATCAAATGAATTTATTTTTCTAAAATCAATTGCAATATGGAAAATATAAAAATTTTAAAGCCTGCGTCACCCAAAGGAAATTACCCGGCAAGTATGGCTTACTACATAGATGAAGCCGGCAATGAAGACTTGCTTACTATTTTACAGAAGCAAGCGGGGGACGCAAAACAATTATTTGAAACTATCACGGAGGGAAAATCTTTTTATAAATACGCCGAGGACAAATGGAGTCTGAAAGAACTGCTGCAGCATATAATTGACTCAGAAAGAGTGTTCGCTTACCGGGCGCTGGCTTTTGCAAGAAAAGATGAAAATATATTGCCATCTTTTGATGAGAATGACTACGCAGATAATTCAAAGGCGAACACTCGTCAATGGCGAGAACTGGTCCATGAGTTTTCCATAGTGAGGCAGTCAACAGTATTTCTCTTTAACAGTTTCTCTAACTATGCGCTGCAGCAAATTGGCAAGGCCAGCAATTATACCATTGAAGTAAGTTCCATCGGGTTTGTTATTGCAGGGCATTTAAATCATCATATAAAAATTATTAGAGAAAGATATTTAGATCGAAAGGAAGACAGCTTGAATGCATAGTTTGTAACTTCATACAAACCTATAACATTGAAAATATTTTCAGCTTCGCAAATAAGAAAGTGGGATGACTTCACCATTAAAAACGAACCAATTTCATCCATTGAACTCATGGAACGTGCAGCACAATCCTGTATCAACTGGATCCTGCAAAAAATCAATTCCTCACAAGCTTTTAAAATATTTTGTGGCACAGGTAATAACGGTGGCGATGGGTTAGCCATTGCAAGAATGCTTATTGAAAAAAAAGTCACCATAGAAATTTATATCGCGGGAAAAGAGACAAAAGGCTCGCAGGACTTTACAACAAATCTTCAAAGACTAAAAAAAATTACGGATAAAATTTATTTTATCACATCAAAAGAAACCCTCCCCGAAACTGGTAACACCGATATAATAATTGACGCCTTGTTTGGCACCGGCCTTAACAAAAAACCATCAGGAATCCATAGCAGCATTATCAATTATCTCAACAATTCAGGTAACACAATTATTTCAATTGACATGCCCTCCGGTATGTATGCAGATGCAAGCTCGAAAGAAAATATTATTATTGAAGCCCGCTATACCCTTTCATTCCAGGTTCAAAAGCTTTTATTTCTTATGCCGGAAAACGAATCTTATACAGGTGAGGTAGAAATATTGGATATCGGGCTTGCGAAGAAATTTTATGAAAAAGAAAATTCAAATCTCTTTTTAGTTGATGAAGATTTAATAAAAAAAATCTATGTTTCAAGGAAACAATTTTCAAATAAAGGAAACTACGGCTATGCATGCCTGATAGCCGGCAGCTATGGGATGATGGGAGCGGCTGTTTTAAGCTCGATGGCTTGTCTTAGAAGCGGCGTGGGGAAACTCACCAGTTACATTTGTAAAGACTGTTATGAAATAATGCAGACGTCTGTGCCCGAAGCTATGAGTAAGACTTTTGGAAAAACATTTATAAAAGACATAAAAGATTTAAGTGATTTTGATGTCATAGGCGTCGGGCCGGGAATTGGAAGACATGCCTCACACAAACAATTATTAGAGACAATTTTTAAAGAATTTAATAAGCCAACGGTAATTGATGCAGATGGATTAAATTCTTTAAGTACAACTCCATCGTTATACAAAAAAATCCCGGCAAATAGCATTATTACCCCCCACCCTAAAGAGTTTGAACGATTATTTGGAAAAACAAATAACAACTTTGGACAGATGGAACTTGCGATGAATAAAGCGCAGGAATTAAAAATATTTATTGTCTTAAAAGGCCACCGCACTTTAATAGCCACACCCAATGGCATGGGTTATTTTAATTCCACGGGCAATGCCGGAATGGCAACTGCGGGCGCCGGTGATGTACTTACCGGAATTATAACCGGGCTTTTGGCCCAAAAATATTCTTCGCTGCACGCCTGCATTCTTGGAGTATATCTTCATGGGCTTGCCGGCGATTTGGCCGCGGAGAAATTATCAAAGGAAGCCATGCTTGCGGGTGATATAATTGATTATTTGGGTAAGGGGTTTCTTCATTTCAAAAAACTTTTATCTGCTGAATAATTTTTCTAAAAATATACGTATAGAAAATTTATTTTTGTAGTATAAAAGTATTATTTTTGTTTTTTAAATAAAGATTATGGACAACAAAATAACGTTGAGCTTTGATGAAAGTGTGATTACACGGGCTAAAAAATATGCAGAGCAAAACAATATCAGCCTTTCCAGGCTGATAGAATTTTTATTGAAAAAAGTCACTTCTAACAATTATTCTTCGCTCGAAGATTTTCCTATTTCAGATTGGGTGCAACAGGTTGCCGAAGGAGATGCAATTTATGAAACAAAGGCAAGCCGCACACGCAAAGCCGCTAAAGAAGAATTTTTTAAATCAAAAAAATGAGAATTTTTCTTGATGCTAATATTATTGTATCAGTCCTTAATAAAGAATACCCGTTATTCACTCATACTTCAAGAATAATAAGCCTTACTGATCATCCAAGATTTACTGTATATACTTCTCCCGTGTGCCTGGCAATCGCTTTTTATTTTGCTGAAAAAAAATATAATACTGCTTCAGCCAAAAAGCGAATAGAAGTACTGTGCGAGCATATCAAGATTGCGGCGGCTGATAAAAATACTGTACTGCAATCGCTAAGAAACCCTGCCGTAAATGATTTCGAAGATGGTATAGAATACTATTCTGCTGTGGACACTAAATGTGATTGCATTATCACAGAGGATATTGGTGATTTTTATTTTTCAAAAATTGAAGTATTAGGCAGTGAGAAATTTTTTGAAAAGTATTTAGTTAAGAATTGATCTTTGATACTTTGGAAACTTTCCTTCTCCCAGGATTTTATTCCATTGCATATAACTACTTCCGAATAATTGACTACCGCCCGATCCACTGCAATAGGGATTGAAACGGAAAGCCCGGAATGAGCGAAGCGAAGGAGGACTTGGAGTGGAAAGCCCGACGGCTTGCGCAGCTTGCCGGATTGCCCAAATTCTTTTTATTATACAATTAAGATAATTTTTTCCACAGAGACATGACGGGGTTGCTTTTAAAACCTGCCTGGTTCATTTGCATATTCTCAAAGAAAAAATCTCCGTTTTTGAAATTGAACCATTTTGCGGCACCGCTATTAACTTTCTACATTTTACCCTATTTTTGCCACCCGAAAAATTAACTAATAACTGATATGACTAATTTGATTTACATAGTGCCGGCAATGGGTATCGTTGGTTTGCTA
>JALYYM010000546.1 GCA_030946565.1 Bacteroidota bacterium
GGGAAAAGCAAAAGGAATAGTAGTAGCCAATTATAGCCCTGAACTGGAGGAACTGAAAAAAAATAAATCCATTTATTTCGCGAAACAAATACTCTCAAAAGGCGTATTGGAAGGGATTCAGCATCATATAGAAACGATTGGCTTTAGGCCGGTAAGAATAATCTTTTTTCTAAAGCCAAATAATAACATGAAGAATCCCTGGCGAAAATGATGGTGATCAGTAAATCTTATTAATCATGTTTCTCCAGGGGAGTCCTTCGGACAGACACTTTTACTCAGTACGTAAACTCTTCACCGGGTTAGCCATCGCTGCTCTTATTGTTTGAATGCTTAATGTAAGCAATGCGATCAGAAGCATGCAGGCGCCGGCTAATAGAAACACCCACCAGTTCAGGTTAGTTCTGTAGGCAAAATTTTCCAGCCAGTTATAAGCCGCCCAATATGCAAGCGGCGCTGCAATTACAAAGGCAAACATTACCAGTTTTATAAAGTCTTTAGATAAAATAGAAATGATATTTATAACAGAAGCACCCAATACTTTTCTTACACCAATTTCTTTTGTGCGGCTGTTAGTTGTGAAAATTACAAGGCCCAATAAGCCCAGGCAACTTATAAGGACGGTAAGCCCCGTTGACCATTGTAAAAGACTTGCTGTATGTTGTTCCCTTTCATACAGCTTCGCAATTTTTTCATCAAAAAATGTATAGTCAAAATCTGCTTCAGGGTAAATCTTTTTATAAGCTTGCTGAATTTTAGCTATGCCATTTTTCCATACGACACCTCCGGCGTTTGGCTTTAAAAGAATGTGGAATGTGTTACCATTGTTCCCAGCAAAGACAACAGGGTCAATTAATGCGTGGGTTGATTGTTCATGAAAATCCTGCATCACCCCAATTATTGGCATGTTCTTACCGTTGAAATTTAACTGCTTCCCAAGCGCCTCACCCGGTGTTTGAAAACCTAATAATTTTGCATAAGTATTATTAATAATAAACTCCTTCATGGTATCGCTTTGCTCCACATTTCTTCCTGCGAGTAATTTTATCTGGTACACTTTTATATAGTTCGGATCGCCCCACCTGATCTGTACGTTAGCCTTTAGATCCTTTCTGCCGGCATAAGAAATGTTGGTATAAGCAACGCCTTCATCTGCTGGAGCAAAGAAGCCTGTACTTGCTAATGCTACTTCTGGTACAGCATTAATTGCAGCCAGCAGTTGCCGGTTATGTGCGGCAACAGTATCGCGTGGAGTGTCAAAATTGATGATGCTTTTTGTATTAAACCCCATATCTGCATTGATAGAGTAATTAATTTGTTTACTTACAAATATGGTTGCGATCACAAAAAACTGTGCGATTACAAATTGCGAAACCGTAAGTGTTTTTCTTACCCATACATTGCGTGATTGCGCCGAGCCGGTGAAAGCCTGGTTCTTTAAAACCAATGCCGGGTTAAATCCTGATAAAATTAATGCAGGGTATAAACCTGAAAGAAAACTTACGGTTAGCACCAGGAAAAATAAAAATAAAAGAATAGAAGGTTGATGCAACAAATCAAAATGCAAGCCTTCCGGGATAAAATCAGCGAACATCTTTAATAAAAATGGTGCAAGGATAATGGAAAGAAAAGTTGCTATTGTTGTTATAAAAAATGTTTCTGTTAAAAACTGGAATACAAGATTTTTTTTAGAGCTTCCCATCGTTTTTCTTACCCCAATTTCTTTTGCCCTATGCGATGCCTGCGCCGTAGTGAGATTAATAAAATTTATACAACCGAGTAACAATAAAAAAGCAGCGATTGCAAGCAGGCCATAAAGTGTTGACTTATCTGCAACCCTTCCGCCAACGGCGGGATAATTACTATTAAAGTGAATATCATTTAACGGCTGCAAATGAAAAGCCATTGTATTAGCGGCATCTTTGTTGGCATCTTTATTATATTTATTTAAAAGATTTTTTAATTGCGCTTCTATTCTTTCCGCTGTATTTCCTTTTGAAATTTTTACATATAACTGCGAGTACGCCATCCAATCGTTCCATACATCCATCATGAAATCCTTCTGCAGGTTTGTCTTCGCAATGGTGGCGAATGAAATAAATTCGGTTGCAGTGAACACAGTTTGTTCATCCAAATTCTGCACAACACCTGTTACAGTTGCTGTAATGTTATCGTTATAAGCAATTTGCTTTCCAATAACATCCTGCGCAGGTACGCCCGGAAAATATTGCTGCGAGCGGCTTTCAGTAAGCACTACAGAGAATGGCTCTTTCATAGACGCTTCCTTTGAGCCGGCAATAAAGTTATAATCCAGTAACTGAAAAT
>JALYYM010000175.1 GCA_030946565.1 Bacteroidota bacterium
ATTTTCCAATTTGTTTTGTGGGCATCCAAGCCGCAATTAATTGTTTGTCCCGCAAAATTCAGTTGATTAACTTTGTTCATGGTTCTTGTTTTAAGTGAATAAATTTTTTGTCACTACTAATTTAAAACTTATTCAAGAACCTTTTTATTTTTAAGGCCAACTATATAATTTCATACATAAGACCTTTGGATGCAAAGACCCTACGGTGGCAGCTTTCAAGGTTCAGGAGATAGTCCAAATTAGTTTTAAATCATTCAATATCCAACAAGGCTTTTTACACAAGACGCTTACAGACTGCGCCGTCTTTGCGAAAAGTTTTCCAGCATAAAGAATTGAATTGAACAGTAGTTACGGAAAACTTTGTGGCAATCTCAGCTTACAAGTTCCACTTCCGCTACAGGGCTAAAAAGAAATAATTTTCCTGAAAGATTTTCCTTACATAAAAATCTTTTCCTCACTTTTTTCCCTTTTGTAAAAGCCCGGCCTCCTTTTACCCGAAACAAACTTTTTTCAGGTAATTCTTCAAGGAGGAATACACCTGGTTTGTGTGCATCGTATTTTCTGAGTATTCTTAATAAAGCATCTTCAGCACATGAACTCGCGGCGGGATTTTTTAAGCTTTTAATAAGCTCATTTTTTATATCCTCCGGAAATATTTTTTTTGAAATAAACGTTGCAAGTATTTTCCCAAATTCATTTTTCCATTCTGCACCGTGAGCCTGTATGCGGTTACCAAATTTTTCATACGCCACCAAATGGCCGAGCTCGTGCAGCAACGTTATAAGGAAAGAGTATTTATTAAGATTTCCATTTATACTTATACGGTGATTCTTGCCCGGAAGACGATTCCGGTAATCCCCTAAAACACTCCGGCGTTCACGGGCGATAGTTAGGTGTACTTTAAATTCAGTAAGGTATGCTGCCACCGGCTCAAATGAACCTTCCGGCAAATAAGCGCTTAATTGCTGAAGCGGTGACTCCTTTTTAGGCATTGGCTTTCTTACGGGCTAATTTCATTAATAGTGCTACTTCCACAGAGGTATACACAAGATACAAGGCCATCGAAGTAAATAATGATGGCTTGTTTATTTTACCATGCGTGAGATATACGTACGCAAACACTGCAATCAGCACCACAAACATTTTTAATAACAGTGAACCATACACGCCGCGAATAAAAGCATTGTGGTTGGCGGAACGCAATCCTCTTAATTGCAATAAAAATCCTAAAAAGCTTAAGACGAACAAAATAAGATTGGCAACATAGAGAAATGCAATATTAAAGCCCGCTGATTGCAAGACAGATGTAAAAAGAAATACAATTGCTACTACACATCCAAACAACAACAAAAGCGGAATAAATTTTTTTGTACGCATAAAATTATTTCCGGGAAGAAGTGTCCCTGATAAAGAAGTATAACATGCCACTTATAATTAAGAGAGGAAGTAACCACACAAGCAATGGAAAGGACATATTCATCCATTGATCCAACTTCAGCCCGAGAAACACGCCAAGCCCGATGCTAACTAAAAACTGCATAGCCATTCCGGCATAGCGGTACAGTTGCTTATTACCTTCGTTTCCAGAATCCATTTTTTAGATTTAATGATGCTATCAATCACGACTTTTTTCTACATCTTTCAACTTTAGCCGCGTTGTATCAAGCGGAACAACATTTCCCTTCAGCACTTTTTCTATGTTATTTATGTACTGTTGTTTTTTCAGCAACGCCTGTTCAATAGAATCGGCTTTTACCTTAAGCATTTCGTATTCCTTTGCTTTTTGCGCCTCACCATATCCTGGTATATAAAGCTTTAGTGGCGTAAACATAATCAAAGCTACGGTAAGGCCTACCAATACTACAAATAACGTGCACAGGCCAATATACACACTTACCCTGTTTATTTTAAAAGCCACCACTTCTTCAAAAGTATCTTCATTGAGAACAACAAGCCGGTAGCGGTTTCGCAGCCGCTTTAAAGATGTATTGCCTGGAGGCAAAGCCATAGTAATTTTTTAGGTTGTTAAAAATACAGTACGCTATTCACTATTAAAGATAATAAGGGTAAAATAACCGTATTTTTAAAATATTTTTGTGGAAAGGAAGTTAATAGAGATATGCTCGTGGTCCACCACAATACTTCTGTAAAACCCGTTAAATTCATGAACAGCCGGATGGTCAAGTTTTTTTATATTCTGTTTTTTTCTTTTTTCTTTCTTCCTCAGCTTCGTGCGCAATTAGGTAAAATTACAATTGACCTTGAAAAAGATAAGCCTGCAAAGTTTAAGACTAAAACACTTAAGTCAGAAAAAACCGGCGAAAAGAAATTTACGCTTCCGCGTAGATTTGTTCAAAATACAGTAAGCCATTATAATTATTATTTTAACGCTAATAATAAAATAAACGAAGTTATCGAAAGGGCGCGCTTGTCTAACAAAGATGATTATTCTAAACTGTTGCCCTTTTATAGCTATTCACTTACCAATACCGCTGCGCAAAATACCGAGCTTGATTCTGTAATTTATAAAGCAACCGCCGGCATTTTGCTGCATGACCTCAGAAGTGACTGGGTTGATAACTTATACCTTCTTATCGGAAAGGCATATTATCTGCGGCAGGATTTTGACTCCGCTTCCATGACATTTCAATTTATTAATTATAACCTTTTCCCCAGGAAAAAGAAAGACGATAACCAGTTGATTGTCGGCTCCAATGATAATGAAACCGCAAATCATGCGCTTAGTATTTCCAGCAAAGAAGACCGCAATATTATTGACAAGGCAACATCCAGGCCGCCGAGCCGTAACGATGCATTGATATGGCAAATAAAAACGCTGATAGAAATGCATGAATATGCTGATGCTGCAGGGTTAATAAATACGCTTGTGAATGATCCCGCATTTCCTGAACGGCTTCAACCATCGCTAGAGGAAACGAGGGCTTATTGGTTTTACAACCAACAAATGTATGACAGCGCCATCGGCCATCTGGAGAATGCATTGCCAAATGCCACTGACATTGAAGACAGGGCAAGGCGTGAATATCTTTTGGCACAACTGAATGAAATAAATCACGACCAGGAAACCGCTTCTGATTATTATGATAAAGCAGTCCGCCATACTACCGATCCGTTGATGGACATTTATGCAAATCTCAATAAGGCAAAAATGCTAAAAAGCAAGGATCCTTCAGAGATTGACAAGAGCATCATTAACCTGGTACGCATGTCAAAAAAAGATAAATACGACCTGTACCGTGATATAATCTTTTTTTCAGCAGCAGACCTTGCCATGGAAAAACCTGATACGGCTGCCGCTGTGTATTATTTCAAGAAAAGTATTTTTTATAATGAATTAAATGTGCCCTACAAAAACAGGGCGTTCCTCAATTTAGCAGAGATAAATTATCGTAATAAAAATTATAAAGCGGCTTTTGCCTTTTATGATAGTTTGCAAACAGGAGATACAACGCTCGGAGACCTGACGCAGATACGTGACCGGAGAAATGCGCTTGAAAAAATAGTAGAGAATTTAAACGTCATAGAAAGGGAAGATAGCCTGCAAGCCATTGCCGCAATGTCGCCTGCAGACCGTGATGCTTTTATAAAAAAATTGTCTAAAACTTTAAAGAAAGAAAGAGGCATTACGGATGCTGATGTTGACTATACAAATTCCGCGGCTGATTTTTTTGATACAAAAAATGTGGCGCCTGATCTTTTTTCAGCGACAGATACTAAAGGTGATTGGTATTTTTACAATGCCTCTTTAAAATCAAAAGGTTTTACAGAATTTAAACGCATCTGGGGCAAGCGGGAAAACATTGATAACTGGAGGCGCATTTCATCAAATAATGTTTCCGCAGGTAATCAGAATTTCACTTCAAAAACACCGATAAATGGCGTAACAGGAGATCCGTTAGGTACTCCCGATATAGACCAGGTAGCGACGACAGATGCTGCCGGCAACCCTATATTGGGCAACGGTTCCGGGCAAGTGCCTGAAGCTCCTGTTCAAAATGATATTTCTGTAGAAGGCCTTATGGTAAATGTTCCTGTAACAAAAGAATTATTAGACGTGTCTAATACAAAGGTGTCTAATTCATTATTTCATCTTGGTAAAAATTATCAAAACCTGCTTGAAGATTATTCAGCAGCGATAGATGCTTACCAGCAGTCGCTCCAAAGGTTTCCCGATAGTTTGTACGATGGAGAGTTGTTCATGAATCTTTCTTATTGTTATAATAAAGTTGGTGACTTACAGAAAGCCGGTTATTATAAAAATCTTGTGCTGACAAAGTTTGGCCAAAGTGAGTTTGCGCAATATATCACTCATCCCGGATCCCTGAATCCTTCAAAAAAAGATACAGCGGCCACAAGGCATTACGAGGATATTTATAAATTATTTATTGAAGGAAATTTTGAAGAAGCTACAAAGCAAAAAGAACAGGCAGACAGCATATATGGAATAAACTATTGGAGCCCGCAATTACTTTACATACAATCTATGTATTACATCCGCCAGCGGCAGGATTCGGTGGCTATCAACATATTGAAAAACATAGCAACGCAATATCCGAATTCACCCTTGAAAGACAAGGCTGAAACCCTGATTGATGTGCTGGGCCGCAGAGGCGAGATAGAAAACTACTTAACTAATCTCAGTGTAGAAAGAGCTAAAGAAGACCCACGTATAATTGTGTATGATTCAGCTAAAATCAGTAAGAATGTGGTGGCCGACCTGAATAAACCTGTTGAAAATATTCAGCCACAGAAGCAATTGGTAACAGCGGAGAAAGCTGTGATCAATCCCGACAAAAAATTAGCGCCGCCTGTGAGCAATGGCACATTCATCTTCGATCCGCTTACGCCACAATATGTGGTAATGATGCTGACGAAGGTTGATCCTATTTACAGCAGTGAGGCGAAGAATGCCTTCAACCGCTATGACCTTGAAAAGTTCCGTTTACTTAATTTGCAGATAACAAAAGAAACACTGGATAAGGACAGGGCCTTGCTGGTATTTACGCAATTTGAAACCGCGGATGAGGCAATTAAATTTTTAGACCGGGTTAAGAAGGATGCTCCAAACGAAGTATCGTGGCTGCCGGCGGATAAATATTCATTCTTTATTATTTCAAATACTAATCTTGAGCTGTTGAAACAAAATAAAGATCTTAAAAGCTATTTTGATTTGTTGAATAAAAAATATCCCGGCAAGTTTTAGTTTGGTATGATATTTTACATTCTTTAATTCTTAAAGCAGCAGAAAAGAAAAGACAATGCGAAACAGCAAACAAAAGTCCCAAAATAAAAAACAAAGCAAAGAGCAAAGGACAAGGCCAAGCGTGAAAATATTATGGGCAATGGTTTTCATAGGCTTTCTGATGGTTGTACTTGTTTTTGCTGCGGTAAACTTCGGCCTGTTTGGTAAGTTGCCTTCTTTGCAGGAATTAGAAAATCCGCAGGCAAATCTTGCCTCAGAGATTTATGCAAATGACGGCACTACTTTAATGGGAAAGATTTATGCCGAGAACCGCGTCTCTGTTGACTATAAAGATATTTCGCCACATGTAATTGACGCACTAATCTCGACAGAAGATATCAGGTTTTACGACCACTCCGGTATAGACATGATTGCAATAGGCAGGGCTATTAAAGGTTTGGGCCAGGAAGGTGGTGGCAGTACCATTACACAGCAATTAGCAAAAAATATTTTAGGTCAGGGCCGGG
>JALYYM010000563.1 GCA_030946565.1 Bacteroidota bacterium
CAGCTTATCCTAAAGATAAAAGCATCGTAGATCTGTTTGAAGAACAGGCAGCCAGCACCCCGGAGAATATAGCCGTGGTATTTGAAGAAAAAGAATTTACCTATCGGGAATTAAACAAGCGGGCTAACCAACTTGCCAGTTATTTAAGAAGCAGAGGGGTACAGGAAGAAACGCTGGTACCGATCTGCATAGAACGAAGCTTGGAAATGATAGCGGGGATACTGGGGACATTAAAAGCAGGCGGCGCTTATGTGCCTATAGATCCGGAATACCCCGAAGACAGAATAGCTTATATGCTGGAAGACACAGCAGCGTCGGTAATAGTAAGCAGCAAAGCAGCAAGCAGCAAGCTTGCGGGATTAACAGGAGCAGCGATAATAGAACTGGATAACAGTTGGGAGGAAATTGCAAAAGAGCCAGCAGTTAATCCTAAAAACAAAATAACACCGGACAATCTTGCCTATGTCATCTACACCTCCGGTTCTACCGGCAAGCCCAAGGGTGCTATGAATGAACATCGGGGAATTTTAAACCGCTTAAGCTGGGCAAAGAAATATTACAATGTAACTGAATCGGATATAATACTCCAAAAAACGACATTTAGCTTTGATGTGTCAGTTTGGGAGCTTTTATTGCCCTTAATTGTGGGCGCAAAACTGGTGTTCGCGAAACCGCACGAACAAAAAAATAATGAATATTTGAAGTGGATAATCGAGCAAAAGAAGATAACTATGTTGCATTTTGTTCCCTCAATGCTTAGTGTGTTCCTGGATGATTTCAAATTAGGAGAATGTAAAACAGTAAAGAAATTACTTTGTAGTGGAGAGGCATTAACTTCTTCACTCGTAAATGAATTCAAGAAGAAGTTCGATGATGCAGACTTGCATAATCTTTATGGTCCGACTGAAGCGGCAATAGATGTGTCATATTGGAGTTTGCCAAAGGCGAAAGATAAGGTAAAAGTGGTGCCTATAGGCAAACCGGTAGATAATACACAATTATATATTTTAAGCGAAAGTTATGATTTGGTTCCAATTGGTATTGCTGGAGAGATATGTATTGGAGGAGTACAGGTAGGCAGAGGTTATCTAAATCGGGAAGAGTTAACATCAGAAAAGTTTGTAAAAAATCCATTCACTAAAGAAGCCAACTCAAGGATGTATAAAACCGGAGACTTGGGAAGATGGCTTCCCGATGGCAACATAGAATATTTGGGAAGGAGAGATAATCAGGTAAAGATAAGAGGCTTTAGGATAGAACTGGGAGAGATAGAATCAGTGTTGCTGCAAAGCGGTTTAGTAAAACAAGCTGTAGTGTTGGCACTCAAGGATAAAGAAGGCAACAAAAGATTGGTAGGCTATATTGTTTCAAATGAAATATTCAATAAAGAACTTGTTACCGCTTTCCTCCATAAAAAATTACCTGAGTACATGGTGCCTGCTTTATGGGTAGAATTAGAAAGCCTGCCATTGACTTCAAATGGAAAAGTTGACAAGAAGGCTTTGCCTGAGCCAAATGTAAGTGAAATCATAAATAATGAGTATGCAGCGCCGCGGAATGAACTTGAGTCAAATTTAATTAACATTTGGAAAGGATTACTTCATGTAGAAGCTATCGGTATTTATGATAATTTCTTTGACATAGGAGGACATTCGTTATTAGTAATGAGATTAGTATCAGCTATTCGAAGGGAGTTAAAGATCGATCCGATGATCAATGATATTTTTATTTATCCCACCGTAGCTGCCTTTGCGCAGAATTATATAGAAAAAATAAAGAACCCTTCGTTACCTATTATTAACTTAAAATATCTTGTTCCTTTAAAAAAGGGACGGAATAAAACCCCATTGTATATAATATGTGGAGAAGGAGGTACTGCGCTACGTTTTAAACAGTTTGCGGAGTTAATGGACAAAGACCAGCCAGTATACGCGATACAAGCTCCCATTGATGCTAAAATTATAAAAGAGTTCCCTACTAACATTGAAGATATTGCCCACGAATTTATTGAAGAAATTTTGACAAGTAATCCCGGCGGTCCTTATGCTTTATCAGGCCATTGCCTGGGAGGTTTTATTGCTTTAGAAATGGCGCGACAGTTGAAAGAAAGGGGGAAAGTTGTTCATTTACTAGCAATGTTTGATACAATAATGGGCAAAATTGATAAAAGAAAACCAGCGTCGATTAAAAATTTTTATAACCTTCCAATAACTGTGGTTAAAGTTATTTCGAAAATATTTTTAAAATTTAATTTTGAGTTTTTTTTAGTTAGAAAACACACGAGACATGCAATTAGATACAAAATGAATTCTTTTAAATACTTTATTTATAAAATAAAAAATAGAAGGAAAATAAATGCAAATGATTTAGAATACATTGGATTAAGTGTTTTTGATAAACAATCAATTTATTCTAATGCATTTAAAAATTACAATTTAAGACCTTTCAATGGAGAAATTGTATTGTTTTATGCCAAGGAACGAAATTTTTTTACTGATGCAAATAATGACATACGATTTAAAAAATTACATTTGAGTAATCACGTAAAAAATCGATGGAACTCTTATGCTAATAATATTAAGATTCATGAAATTGAAGGGGATCATTCAACTATTTTCGAAACTACCCACGCTAAGGAATTTGCTAAAATATTGCAGGCTTACTTAATATCAGATATGGAGCTAATCGCTATTGATAATAATTCGAATGAACAATTTTAAAAATCCATCCAAATTACTCAGCAAATCCTTATCCGTTTAAAATTTGGCAATTAGATTCTCTAAGATCTTAAGTCACCATCTAACCATTGAAATGAAATCTCAGAAAAAAACAACTGTAGAAAATAAAAACGGAAAAAAAGCCATCGAAAGACTAACAATAAAAGATCGGTTGGGAGCTTTGACAAATCTTCCACGGTTTTTAAAGTTAGTCTATCAAACAAGTCCATCGCTTACTATTTTCAATGCCATATTACGCCTCAGCCTATCAGTATTGCCTCTGGTTATGTTGTACGTTGGTAAATTAATCATTGATCAGGTGGTAATTCTCGTGAAAGGCAATCATGCTGCAGGGGTTTCACACACCCAAATATGGAAGCTTGTACTATTAGAGTTTGCATTAGTCATTCTTTTGAATGCATTCAACAGGATAGTTCTCCTATTCGATACATTGCTGGGCGATTTATTCGCTAATCACACTTCGATAAAAATTATGTCTCATGCGGCTACGCTAGATCTTGATCAGTTCGAAGATTCTGTCTTTTATGATAAATTAGAAAGAGCCCGGCAACAGTCTTCCGGCCGTGCGATGCTGCTATCCCAGGTATTAACCCAAATTCAAGATATGATAACCATGAGTTTTCTTGGCGTTGGTTTAATAATATTTAATCCCTGGTTCACCTTTATTTTGCTATTTTCAACTATTCCATCTTTTATTGGTGAATATTATTTCAATAGTAAAACCTACTCGCTCGCACGGAGTCAGGTTGCCAGGCGACGGGAATTAGAATATGTAAGTTATTTAGGAGCGAGTGATCTTACAGCAAAGGAAGTAAGAGTTTTTGGACTCGCGGATTTTTTTATTGACCGTTTCCGCTCAGTCTTCAATAATTTATATGTTGACAGCAGGAACTTGGCAACAAAAAGAACGATATGGGGAATAGGGCTGACAATGCTAGGTACGATTGGGTATTATGTAGCATTTATTTTTATTATCCAACGGGTAATAGTTGGCGCACTGACAATAGGCAGCCTAACTTTTCTATTGGGTTCAATCCGTCAATTGGGCAGCAGTTTGCAAAGTGTTATTAAACGTTTTAGTACGGTATCCCAGGGCGCACTTTATTTAAAAGATTTCTTTGATTTTTTTGAAATCACTCCTAAGATGAAAATTCCTTCGAACCCAAGGCCTTTTCCTAAGCCTATCAAACATGGGTTTACCTTTGAAAATGTTGGCTTCAAATACATAAATACCACCCGGTGGGCAAACCGTAATTTGAACTTTACACTGCATGCTGGAGAAAAACTTGCTTTAGTTGGTGAAAACGGGGCTGGTAAAACAACATTAGTTAAATTATTAGTAAGACTTTATGATCCTACTGAAGGTCGTATTTTATTAGACGGCTATGATTTGCGTGAATATAATTTAACCGAATTGAGAATGGAAATTGGAATTATTTTCCAGGACTTTCTTCGTTACCAAATGACTACAAATGAAAATATTGCCGTTGGCAATATAAAAGAATTAAATAACCAGGAACTTATTATTAAATCAGCAAAACAAAGCCTGGCAAGTCCAATAATAGATAGACTACCAAAAAAATATGAACAAATGCTTGGCCGCCATTTTTCGCAGGGAGTAGAACTTTCTGGCGGTGAATGGCAGAAAGTTGCTTTGGCAAGGGCTTATATGCGGGATGCACAATTAATGATTTTGGACGAGCCCACTGCGGCGTTGGATGCCAGATCGGAGTATGAGGTTTTCCAGCGTTTCGCAGAATTGACTGAGAATAAATCCGCGATGCTAATATCGCATCGGTTTTCAACTGTACGTATGGCCAACCGTATCTTAGTGTTGGAAAAAGGAGAAATACGCGAAATAGGAAGTCACGAAGAATTACTAGAAAAAGGGGGCCAATATGCTGAATTATTTCAATTGCAGGCTATGGGATATAGATAAGAAGGAAGTATTCAATTTTAAGGAAAAGCATTAAATAAAATCCCTGAATAATGAAAAGTTAGTACCGGTGTAAATTAAGTGATACTTTAACCCAAAGTATAATAAGTAAATAAAAAATGAAACCTAATCAAATCATACCTACTTTTAGATGAAATAAAAATCCTATTTTTTATACTGAAACATCCAGTCGTAGATACTCATATTAAAAAGATCATAATTTTTATCTTCAGAACCCATTCCCGAACCTGAATAGACAAGATCCCAACAGTTATGACCCACACCCGGGAAAATTGTAATCTTAGCTTTATAAATCGGTTTTAATTGATTAATCATATCTATTGTCGTAACTAACTTGGAAGCATTCGCATCGGCTCCTCCTACAAATGTCCATATAGGCACAGTAAGCAGGTTATTAATGTTCGTCCGTTTTTCATAAGGAGATGACATCGGAACCGCCGCGGCAATATTGTTGTTAGGATAAGTAGCTAAATAGGTGAAGGTTCCTGCACCCCCTAAGCTTAATCCAGTTAGGTATATTCTATGCGGATTAATACGATAATTATTTACTATATAATTTATGAAAGTATTCAAAGAATCAGCATCAAAATTTAAGTTAGTCGTTTGAGGGGAAACAACAATCATAGGATACCGGGGAGCCCATTTGTTTTGAGTAATGTTATAGCCAGGGCCGTAAGCGTTGACTCGTTGCAAATCACTCTGAGTCACCTTACTATTCCCCACCTGTCCTGACCCATGTAAAAAGACTAACAACGGATATTCATAAGTATTATTTGAATACCCCGATGGCGTATAAATATAATAGCCATACATCAAATTATTATTTAGATAAACGGGGGTATTTACTCCACCTAAATCCTTAGGCAAAATCGTAAGATCTTCATTGGATAC
>JALYYM010000564.1 GCA_030946565.1 Bacteroidota bacterium
AGGAAAAAATTTATTTTAGAAAAAAGACAGGAAATATATTAATCTAAAATTGTTAGAACACTTTTTTTCAACCCATTTATTGCATTAAGTTTTCTCTTGAGAAATGATGGAGGCGAAGAATGTACGCAGCCGTTAATTTTGATAAAAGGTGATTGCTTAATTTTACATATAACGCATTCAAAATAATATCTATGGAGTACAATAAACTTACACCGGAAGAGGAAAGAGTAATCGTTCACAAAGGAACTGAAATGCCTTACACCGGGGAGTATGATAACAATAAAGCTACAGGAACTTATATCTGCAGGCGTTGCAACGCGCCATTGTATGAATCGAAAGACAAGTTTGATTCGCACTGCGGCTGGCCAAGTTTTGATGATGAAATTCCAGGAGCAGTAAAAAAAGTTCCTGATGCAGATGGAAGGCGTGTAGAAATAGTTTGTAACAACTGCGATGCACACCTTGGCCATGTGTTTACCGGCGAAAGGCTTACCTCAAAAAACACGAGGCATTGCGTAAATTCTATTTCAATGAAATTTATACCTGCAGAGAATCAGGGCTAAAAATAACTGCCTCCTGGGAAATATTTTTAGGGGAATTATTAGGCGCCGCGGTGTTTTGTTCTTCGGCTAAAAGTCTTAACTTTAAGAAGCGATCCCGGAAAATATTCTTTGGTGAAAAGAATACACCTGCCAACATTTACCAGCTTATACAATGCTTTATGAAGTCTCTAAAAATAATTGCAGTGCATGCTATAATATTTGCCCTGCTTTCAATAACTGCCGGTAGCAGTTTTTGTCAAACACTTACGCCAAAATATATTACCACTACACCTTTATCAAATGGCTACTATGAATATTTACCGCAAGGTTATAATCCGGTAGGTACCCAGACCTATCCTTTATTGCTGTGCTTTGGAGGCTACGGCGAAAACGGCGATGGCAGCCCTGCGCAACTGCCGTATGTGATAAGCGTGCATGGCGCCACAGGCTGGCAAATTACGCAGGGTATTTTTCCAAATTCATTTACCGTTAATGGACAGAATTATAAATTCATTGTGCTTTTTCCACAGTTTACAGGTGTGGCAACTCCCCAGTCTATCAATGATTTTATTGATTATGCCATTTCTCACTATCGCGTGGATGCAATAAGAATCTATATGACCGGCTTAAGCCTTGGCGGTGGATTAGTTTGGGATTATACCGGAAATAATGTGACGTATGCCAATCGTATTGCAGCCATGGTGCCGGTTTGCGGTGGCTCCTATGGCGATACATTAAAGGCGGAAACAATTGCTGCAGGTAACATTGCAGTGTGGGCTACACATAATGATGGCGATCCTACAGTGCCCGTGGACACAACCACTAACCTTTACATTAAACTTATCAATGCCGCCTCGTCACCGCCAAACCCATTGGCCAAAAAAACGATTTTTCACGACAATCAACACAATGCGTGGGACTCCACCTATAGCTTTACTGCACCATTGGATGCTGCGGAGGGTTTGAATGTATATCAATGGATGCTGCAATACAAGCGCGGGCCAGGTACATTAGGTGCTACGGGCCTTGACTTTAGTATCAGTAAAAAAAATAGCGGTGCGGTATTCTTGCAATGGAAAACTTCGTTCGAAAATAATAATAAGGGTTTTCAAATTCAGCGAAGCAACAATGGGACAACATTCGATTCTATCGGCTATTTGAAAACAGTAAGCTTTGCCGGAAAAGGAGCCGATTATTCTTATACAGATGCCTTACCCAATAATGGCAAAAATTATTATCGCCTGGAGCAAATTGATTTCTATAACAACATTTCTTATAGCCCCGTAAAAGTTATTGAAACAAATAAAGCAAATTCATTTACAATATTTCCGAACCCGGTTGGCAACGAACTGAATATAAAACTCTCTGTGGCACTGCTGCATGGGCAATTAAAAATATGGAATGCCGATGGCCAACTGGTAGCACATACAGTGATTAATGGCAATAATAATATCAGCATACCGGTTAAGCAATTATCAAAAGGTATTTATACAGTTGAGATTTTTGATGAAGGTTTTTCATCTAAGTCAAACTTTGTGAAGCAATAGTTTTTAATTGAATCATTCTTGTGCTTTGGCAATGATTGTTATTTGCACCAACATTTTTTCAATTTTATTTTTCAATTCCATTTTGCCATCTAATCTTATCACAGGGGAGCATAGTAATTCAGTCCATTCATTGTGAATTTTGAGTGATCTTCCTGTAAAAGCAGGCTCGTCATATTTAGCTGCCCAATCAATAAATGCTTTGGAATTTGATTGCGTTTGTGGGTCAGTTAAAAGTTTATTTCCATAGCGTTCAACCTCTTCCCAAAGTGGTAGTACCGGAACCGGAGGCTCCGAATATTAAAATCTTCATTGTATGCAAATTTTTCCCGGCGTGCTTCATTACATCATTTGGCCTTAACCAATAAAGTTACTGTCCTGGTAAGACATTTATATGCTTTAGCCATTGCAAATTTTGCCTGAGCAGGTAACGATATATTTGCCACATTGTTCACTGCTAATGATTGTTGAAATGCGAATATTGCTGATTTTTATTTTAATAATTTTTTTTGTGAGCCCGGAAAGTCACAAAACAATAAATCCTTTTAGGGGTTTAACTCTATCAGCCAGGATAGCGGCGATCTTGTACACTCTATGTTTAAATATCTTCATTTATTTCCGGTCAGGTATTGTTCAGCAACCAGCACGTAACCACAGCTCCTTTCAAAAAAGATTCATCAATAGTTAAGCAAATAAAAAACCTGCAAGTCGGGAAAATATTATATTCAGCAGTAACTAACGATAATAGATACACAATATCGCCTGCAGCATTTTGATAACATTGTACTAATTATTGATGCGGTAAATGGCGACATCTTGCAGAGATTGCAAACAGGAAAAGCCCTAATAAATATTCAGGTTACTAAAAGTTTTGCTTATATATCCCATACACTCAGTTGGTGTCATTTATAGTTTTGGAAAGAAGAGTATGCTGTCATGCCCCGCTATGAAATATTAGGATATGCTTACTTAGCCTGCAAATGAATTACTTCCCCGCCACCAGAGGGCAAATTAATTTCAAGGCTACCTGTTGAATTCACCTCTTTTGTTTCCTTCACCAGCAGGTTGGGATTGTTTACTGCATCGGCGCCGTCTTTATATATTTCAGCACGGTAATTTCCTGCAGGCAGAAAGCTAAGCGGGATAGAAACTGTTCTTGCAGTATTGTTATTGATCATACCCACATACCAATCCGTTCCTTTTCTTCGTGCTATAGAAACCCACTGGCCAACCTCCGCGCCAGGTACTACAGTTTCGTCCCATACGGTAGGCATTTTACAGAGAAGATCAAATCCATCCTGCCCTTCGTATGCCTCGGGCTCATCGCATACCATGGCCATGTGATTTTCCAGCACTATATACATCGCCAGCATGTGGCAGCGGGTGCCAAGAACATGCGGCCGCACAGCGGTGACTTTAAAATTATCTTTCGGCGCTGCCCTGAAGCCACCCAGGTGATAATCAGTACAGCCGGCAAGGCCGCGTGTAAAAGGAATATTAATATCATCATCGGGCGTAATCAGGTTGCCCCATTTATCGTTTTCATAATTCAATGTGCCCTCGCGGGTTGATTCATTGGGATAAGTGCGGCTTAATCCTGTTGGCTTGTAGGCGCCGTGAAATTGTATTTCCAAATGGTGTGCTGCCGCCTTCTGCAATATTTCTTCCTGCATCTTCACCATCTCCTGGTCATCCCGGTCCAGAAAGTCAACCATCATTCCTTCAATACCCCATTTCTCATACAAGGCAAAAGCGCTTTCCAGTTTGGGATACAACGCCTGCCAGTGTACCCAGAAACGCAAACGCACGCCCTTGCTTCTTGCATAATCGCTTAGCGCTTGTATATCCAGTCCTGGCCTTGGTTTCGTCACATCTGTATGTGGACCGGGAGCATATTGCTCACCATCATTCTGATACCAGGCTACCTGCCTGTAGCCAATTACCGTGTGGTATTCAATACCATTCCTGGCACAGAAATCAATGTAATATTTTTCAAAATCAAAATTCTCTCCTGGCTCCCAGGTAGTGTCTGGTGATATATCGCCATTCCACCAATGAAAAGTTGCTTTGCCCGGCTTCAGCCAACCCAGGTCTTGTATTTTGCATGGATCTGCGAGATCCGTAAGAATGTTTGATTCAATCAGCGCTCCCACGCGATCGCTTATCATCATTACTCTCCAGGGCGTATGATGTGGCAATGTTGCTTTTACTTTTATGGCATCCTGGCCCGGCAAAGGACTAAGCTGGCTGGTAAGCATACCGTTTCGTTTTATAAGAGACATGCCTGCATAATCTAAAAGATTTGCCTCCGTAATAGCCATGTATATTTTACCGGGAAATTCAAAGAGGGCAGGCATTTCTATTAATGTATCATTTTTAATAGTTGCCAGCGGCATTACAGTATAAAGATGTTCATGAGAGGTAGTAAAGTTTTCAAGAAAGGCTACTCTTGCCGTTGGGTTTCCGGTAAGGTTGAAGTGAGTATTTTCATCGGTGAGTATGTAACCAGGCCAGCCTTTTTGCTCAGGGAATTCATAACGAAATCCAACACCATCATTAAATACACGCACCCGTAAATTAATGAGCCTTTTCTTACCGGTACTTTCCTTCATGGGGATAATGGCTTCCTTGTAAGCATCATGCACCTTACTTGTTTTTCCTTCCGGCAATGTGTAATCTTCTATTCCATTTGCCAGGGTGATATGCCCTGTTTCTATATCGTTGCCAAAAAGATCATTATCTGCAAACGTAAGACTGAGTTTGCTGTGCTCCACCAGCATTCGATTTTTATAATCAACCGAATATTCAGGATGGCCGCCCGCCACTACAAAAGAAAAAGTAAGTTGTTTGTTGGGAGATGAAACGTTTATCTTTTTTTGCGCAAAAAGAAAGTTAACGCAGGCAATTAATACAATAGCAATGGAAATTTTCTTCATGATCATAGCAAGCTTATTTTATAACAAGGTTAGTTAAAAAAACTGACCTGTTTTTGAAAATAATTGGCCACGGGGAATAGTATAGCAGGCACGTGGCGCAGGCAAAGTGCGCAAAAAGGCAACTAATGGTAATGCTGGCGAACGCAGTTCCTATTCTTCCATTTTCTTTTAATATTTAAAAATAAAAAAGCACCCCGGGTTCCCGGGGTGCTTTACAAATACGGCGTTACCCTTATTTCTTTTTATTTGCTTTATAGCGCATATCGGCGGAGCCATCCTTTTTGGTAGGCCCGGTAACAGTGGTTTTGGTAGTTACCTTATTTTGCTTCATCCTCATATCTGGTGTTCCGTCTTTTTTTAGCCCGCTGGTGTTGGTCTTTACGACTGTTTCTTTTTTTGCAGTGGCCGTAGTTACGGGAGCGGTTTTTTTATCCGTGCTCTTTACAGTTGCCGTCATTTTGGTTTGCTTCTTTGCAGTGGTTTTAGCAGGAGCCTGCTGGGCGTTTGCAAAAGAAACGCTGGCAAGAAATATAGTTGCCGCTATTAGTATTTTTTTCATTTTGTTTTTTTTATTAAGTAAAAGTATAATTAGCCTGGCTAAAACTGACCAGGCGCCGGTTAAGAAGTGTAGAGTTAATTGATCAGCCAACGAAAGAAGGAGGATGATTGATCTCCCTTGTAAGCTGGTAACGGTAATTATTTGTATAGGTAGGATAATTCTTCATGCCCATTAGCGCATGTAAGCGTGATTGTAAAACAATTTCTATTTGCTGGCATATTACCTGCACCTGTTTATGCATTTGAAGTTCCCTGTGTTGCCGGTGCCTTTGCTCTGGTATAGCATTTTCAATTCGCATCAGCACTTCAGCTATAAATTCAACATAGGTATCCACGTAATTAAAATCGCCTGCACGGCCACCATTATTCATTTGAACTGCAGGCACATCAATGCTCATGTTCAATACCTGCAATGCGATTATAAACAACGTGAACCTTGCAAACCTGATGTTTTTTAATAACGCCACTTGTAATAATTATTAAATAAATGTAAGGTGAAATTTGATAATAAAAAGATAAATAGTTTTTTCGAAAGTATAATTATTGCTTACCTGTTTTGAGAAACTAAATCCTGCTCTATTCTCACAGAATTTGCTTTTCCTTTTCAGCGTATACCGAAATTTAATAGTATTATAATAGGGCAAATGATTGATTATTGCATATTGGCAGGAAATTTTGTTCAATTAGTTTCCTGCATAACAGTATTTGTTTTGTACTCATTATTCCTGCTTAACTTTATAAAAGACCAACCTTCACCATTCCATATAAACTTTTATGGCTAAAATTTTAGTAATTGATGATGATAAGCCTATACTCGAGGTAGTGAAATTCATTCTTAATCATGAAGGCTATGAAGTTGAAACCATTTCTGAGTGGCCAGAAGTTTTCGGGAAAATAAAATCTTACAACCCCGATCTTATCATTCTTGACATTTTTATTGCGGGATCGGATGGAAGGGTTATTTGTAAAGAATTGAAAAAATCCAAAACAACAGTAAACATTCCGGTTATCCTTTTTTCTGCTACGAACAGGCTGGAAGCTTACACGAAGGACAGCAACGCACAGGGCTACTTAAAAAAGCCATTCGAAACGGTAGATCTGCTGGATATAGTAAGAGAAAATTTATAGTCTTCTATAGGCGCCTACATTAATTCAGAAATGTTGGTGCAGCAATTTTACATGGATTTCGTTACATGCTCCACGATAAAAGCCTGCTCGGCAGGCCAGATATTATATTACCAAAATACACAACAGGAATATTGTACATGGCTATTTCTGGCAGAGTATGAAGGTTATACTATGTGGCTCCAAAAAGAACTAAGTGGCGGCTAAATAAGTGGCAACATTACTGTGAGAAAAACCCAATCCAAAAATTAGTACTTCATTCTATTCGTTCATTGTTTATCTTTCTAATGCCAACCACTTGCTTAATACATTTCCGTTCCAGCCTTATGAAAGTACCATTCATCTTTTCACCATAAACTCATCATGTATGAAAAAAATTCTTTTATGTTTCTTTTGCGGAGCAATTGTATTGTCGTGCAACAACAATAAAACAGAACCTGCTACAACCGCAACAGCTGCTACAGACAGTACATTAAAAACAACAGTTGACTTGCCTTACACCGCATCTTATTCAAGCACTTTCAGCACCGATGTTTCAGATGCCGATCTGAAAATGGTATTGGCAAGTTATAAAGACTGGGCCGATGATAATATGAGTAATGTGGCTGCTGCATACAGCGACACACTGGCTTGGGACAGGCCAGACGGTTCTCACTTCAGGCTTCCCAACGCCGGCATCATGAAGCTGTGGGCCACCTACAGAGATAGCCTGAGCTCGATAGTTATTGATATGCAGGGCTGGCAAAAAATGTATGCCACTGATAAGAAAATGGGCTGGGTTGCCACCTGGTACAAAGAAATTGACACTTATAAATCAGGTAAGGCCGACTCAGGATACTACCACGATCTTAACCTCCTGAAAGATGGAAAGATCAGCTACCTGGAGCAATATAAAAGGCCGGCGAAATAGCAGTTTCTTAATTATAAATTTTTCTGCGATGTACTGCCTGTAAACAGAAAGGGAGGGCGATTCTGTTACTTTGAGATACATTGACATTATGGTAACTCACCAAACTGCAATATTGCGCATGCTGTTTCCGGGATATCGATAGCACACTGTTTCCAGCCTTTAAGGTTTGAAATTTTGAAATTAGTTTTGAAACCTTTCCACACAGGCAACTAATCCCTCCTCCTTTGCGATCACGTTTTCTTTAACCATTCAACCCGTTATTTAGTTAAACAATTGTAATTATTTATTGATACCCAACTATTTTAATCTTTTAGTACTCTTTTTGCAAAAAGGAAAAATAAAATATGAAAAAATACCTCTTTATTCTTCTCGCATTTGTTGCTATGTCATTCGATGTTTGGCAACCGGATTTTGAAAAAGCAAAAGAAATAGCAAAAGAAAAACATGAACTTATCCTCCTGAATTTTTCAGGCTCTGATTGGTGCGGACCTTGCATTCGGATGAGGAAAGAAATTTTAGATAATGAAGCATTTACCCAAATGGCTGATAATTCTTTGGTATTGGTAGATGCTGATTTTCCCCGCAACAAAAAAAATCAACTGGATAAAAATATTCAAAAGCAAAATGAAGCCCTGGCAGATAAATACAATGCAGAAGGCAAATTTCCTTTTACCTTACTTCTCGATGCTAAAGGAAAAGTACTCAAAACATGGGATGGCCTGCCCAACGAAACAGCGGCAGAGTTTGCAGCGCAAATAAAAGATATTTGCGATGCCCGTAAGTGATACCTCAATTTTATTGACTGAATTCAGGAAGACCGAAAGGCTGATGGGTAATTCTTTTGAAATTACCGTGGTGGGTGAAGATGAAAATTGGGCATATCAGAAAATTGATTTAGCCATCGCGGAAATAAAGCGGATAGAAAAATTATTAACCACTTTTGATGACAACAGCCAAACAAACCAAATTAACCGGCACGCAGGAATTTCGCCGGTAAAAGTTGACCGGGAGGTATTCGGTCTTATTGAACGTTCACTTAGAATTTCTTCAATAACGGATGGCGCTTTCGACATTACGTATGGCTCCATAGATAAGCGGCTTTGGAACTTCGATAAAACGATGACCGCTTTACCCGATCCTGGTACGGCAAAGTCAATGGTGCGGCTGATCAATTACCGCAACGTGATTTTGAATAAAGATGACGGTAGCGTGATGTTGAAAGAAAAGGGTATGCGCATTGGCTTTGGAGGAATAGGAAAAGGGTACGCAGCAGAAATGGCAAAAGCACTTTTGAAAAAAGGAGGCGTGCACAGCGGAATAGTAAATGCTTCAGGAGATCTTACGGCATGGGGCTATCAGCCAAACGGCGAGCCATGGACCATTGGCATTGCAAACCCGGATAATGCAAACTCACCTTTTTCTTATATGAATATTACAGACATGGCTGTGGCAACTTCAGGCAATTACGAGAAGTTCGTTATGATCAATGGGACTAAATATTCGCATACGATAAATCCTAAAACCGGGCTGCCGGTTACG
>JALYYM010000571.1 GCA_030946565.1 Bacteroidota bacterium
ATATACAGCAACCGGTAAGCCTGGAAGTGAACAATATATTTGGCGGAACGAAGCTTGTGTTGCCGTCGGACTGGTATGTAAAAAATGATATTAACGCGGTGTTCGGTGGTGTGGAAGACAAAAGGCATATCACTAATCAAACGCCTGATCTTTCGAAGACCATACGCCTCAAAGGAAATTGTGTATTTGGAGGAATTGAAATTTCTAATTATTAATCATTTAAGAATTTTTCCATAAGAAGTAAAATTATTTCAGCCCAAAAAAATCAATTATATGAAATGGTATCTTGCTAAACTGGTTTATAGAATTATATGCGGTGACGGCGCTCACACACCACAATTTGATGAGCAATTACGCCTTGTATATGCAGAAGATGATCTGCACGCTTTTCAAAAAGCGAGGACAACCGGGCATAGAGAGGAAGATAATTTTTTAAACAACAGCCAGAAGCCTGTTTACTGGAAATTTATTGACGTAAGTGAGTTACACCCATTAAATGAATTAAGCGATGGTACGGAATTGTACTCCAGCATCTGCGAAGAAGAAGATGCCGAACGCTACACGAAGCTGGTGTATAAGCGTGCCTCGCATTTGCAGGAGAATTGTTGCTACAAAATATTTGGGATGAATTAAACACGATTAATGGCCACATCTATCTTATCAGATAAACGCATACGGATATTCTTTGTAATATGGTGGGTTATGTGGATGATATTACAATTTGTAATTCTTAAAGAAATAAATATTGATGATAAGCATGCGATCATTGATAGCGTAGTAAGTAATATGCTTCTTGCTTTGTGTTGTTTCTTCATTAATTATAATATGAAATTCTATCTGCCAGGGCAGGAAAAATATTTTTATATAATTGTCGTCAGTTTTACGGTTTGCAGTATCTGGCTGTTATTACAACAAGGAGCAATGTGGCTTGTGCTGAGCGATGCGGATGAATACCTGCAGGTAATCAGGTCTTCATGGACAATCAGGTTTGGCGCCTCTTTTCTCTTGATTAGCAGTATGAGCATGTTTAGCCTGATGTGGTACGGCCAGCAGGAAAGAAAGGTGATGGATGAAAGAAAAACAGAGGCGGAAAAATTAACCCGTGAGGCAGAACTATTCAAATTACGTCAGCAGTTGCAACCGCATTTTTTATTCAACAGCCTCAATTCAATAAGCGCCCTTACCGGCACACAACCTGAGAAAGCACGCCACATGATTCACCAGCTTAGTGATTTTTTGCGTGGCACACTCAGGAAAGACGAACAACAATGGAACACTTTGGCCGATGAAATACAACACCTGCAATTGTATCTCGAGATAGAAAAGGTAAGGTTTGGCCACAGGTTGCAAACAGAAATAAAATATGCAGAAGAGATTTTACATTTAAAATTACCAGCCTTGCTTTTGCAACCTGTCGTTGAAAACGCCATCAAGTTTGGGCTATACGATACAACAGGCGATGTGTTGATATCGCTTAACGCCATTGCAGAAAATAATTATTTAAAAATCACCATAATAAATCCCTTTGATATTGAAACATCGCAGCCGCTAAAAGGAACAGGCTTTGGATTATCATCAATAAAAAGAAGGTTGTTTTTATTGTTTGCAAGGCATGATCTTTTAAGCACGAAAAGTGACAAAGATTATTTTATTACAACTATACTTATCCCACAAATAAATGTATGAACGCTATTTTAATTGATGATGAGCCTTTAGCCAGGAGTATTGTAAAAGAGTATTTGCAGCATTATCCGCAAATAAAAATTGTTGCCGAATGTAATGATGGGTTTGAGGGAATGAAAGCAATACAGGAGCATGAACCGGACCTTATTTTTCTCGATATACAGATGCCCAAGATAAATGGTTTTGAAATGCTTGAACTGATTGACAATCCTCCCGCGGTAATTTTTACCACCGCTTTTGATGATTTCGCCATCAAAGCTTTTGAATTAAATGCGGTTGATTACCTGCTGAAGCCCTTCAGTAAAGATCGTTTTGACAAGGCAATTAAAAAACATCTTCAGCATTCTGCCGTTACCCAAACCCACAATGTGCTTGAATCAGCAGCGCAATTACCCGCCCAGCAGAATCGGGTAGTAGTGAAAGATGGGAATAAAATTAAAATTATACCGGTGGCTCAAATTCATTATTTAGAAGCTGCAGATGATTACGTGAAGATCGTAACGGCAGAAGGGGCATTCTTAAAGAAACGTACTATGAATTTTTTTGAGCAGTCTTTAAATGATTATCACTTTGTAAGAATTCATAGATCTTATATTGTAAACACACAGCTTATCACACGCATTGACGCTTATGAAAAGGACGGTCACTTAGTTATCTTGAATACAGGTGCAAAGCTTCCGGTAAGCAAAGCAGGATACACAAGATTAAAAGAAATTTTAGGCATATAGATTTTCGGTTTATCAACTTGAGATA
Source organism: Bacteroidota bacterium (assembly GCA_030946565.1). Next base: position 2,437 of record JALYYM010000571.1, read on the forward strand.
TCAAAAAAGGATTTTCCCTCACTATAAATGTGCAATTGTGATGGGGCTCATATTCTTATTTCATCAACAATTATATAGACACATATTTAAACATTATTTTTACTTTAAAAACAAACTTTTGTATATTTAATCAACCTATTTTACATAATTCAAATCCTTAATAAGACCGGCCGGGTAATATTTACATTAATTAAAGAAAATTGTAAATTGAATATGTTTGATTCTCACATTGAGTTTAGGTTTGGCATACCGATTGTTGATTACTACTACTATCTTGAACTTACCCGGTTTTACGGACCTTTGTAAAATTTAGATTTTAATAAGTACAATACTTTCAATTCCTAAAGAACAAATTATTAGAAATGATTTCGAATTATTATTTTATTGAACAAATTTTATGAATCGAATCTTAATTGTAGAGGACAACAACGATGTTCTTTGGGTAGTAAAAATAGTGTTGAAAAGATATGGTTTTAAAGTAATGGCAATACCCAGAGGGGAAGATGTAATGCCTAAAACGAAAACATTCCGTCCGCATCTTATTTTACTTGACGTAGTTCTTTCAGGAATAAGCGGGGTGGATGTTTGTAATGAACTTAAAGCTAATGAGAAAACTAAAGAGATACCAATTATTATGTTTTCAGCTCACGCTAACATGAATGACATCTTGAAACTGAGTAAACCTGATGACTTTATAGCGAAGCCTTTTGATGTAAATGAATTGGTTAAGAAAATAAAGTACCAGATAGATACACACTATGATAGCCTCGGAAGAAGAAAAAAAACCCAAAGCCCGGGCTGATAATTCATAAGTTTCTTATCACAATGAAGCCTTTAATATATCGTATAAACCGATGTATTAAGGGCTTTTAGATTAAGCTGTAGGGGGGAGGACAGTAACCTACTTAAATTTACTTTTCTCAACTTA
>JALYYM010000578.1 GCA_030946565.1 Bacteroidota bacterium
CCCTTTATATAGTGCCCGGTTTCTACAGCTATCATTACCTCGTCTTCACTGAAAACATCAATCCATTTTTGGCTGTAGCGGTAATACATCAGGAAATCCTGCCTTATAAAGGCATACCAGCAATAGCTTTGGTAGAGATACAGCTTTTCATAAAAGCCATTAATAGCGTTGCTATCGGCGGGTAAAGAACTTTTGAAATATTCCCTGATTCCCTTTTCATCTTGTTCATTACGTGCATGGCCATTTTGCACATACCAGCGATACAGCAAAAGTGCAAGATTCGATAGCCTGGTTACGCGGTCTATGTGGCTGCTTATATCAAGCGCCTCCTCGGTAAGCAACTGCGTTTTTTCCAGCGAACTCCTGGTGATGTGCAAAGTTTCAATTTTCTTTTCAAGAGAAATAACCTGGACAAGGAAATTCATTTTCTGATTGGTCTTTGCAAGTTCTTTTGCCTTTTCCAATATGTTTAATGCCTGTAGTTTTAAGCCCTTGTTGTACAGCAGGCGGGCATTATCCAACTGCTCACTCAGTTTCAGGTCTATGTTATCGGTAGTTTTTAGAAGCCGGAGGCTTGCAAGCAATTGTTTATAAAGGTGTGTTTTTAAATTTGACAGTTGCGGTTTGGTAATATCACTTAATATTTTAAGTAATTGTTTCTCATCATACTCATTTAGCTTGTCCAATGCATCGAATAATCGGATAATTTTTAAGTCTTCTTTAGAGGAACTTCTTTTTATATACAGCTTAAAATGCCGCTTTTCTGATTTTTCAAGAGAATGCACAAGCTGAAATAATGTATCTGAAAAGTGGTTGGGCATCATCAGGAATTTAACGGGAAACGTATGCTGGTAAAGGTTTGTAAAATATTATCACCTCTTCTGGCATGATAGAATAAGAAATAAGTTGAATTGTATGCCGATGTTTTGCAGTATAAGTTTGCTATTGAATAAAATAAACACGCAGGTAAAACGTTCTTTACAAGATTATCTGCCGAACAAATAATACATTTAAAGAGTCTCATATCAAGCAATCGTAAAGGTCGTTCTGTTTCTACAGAAGGACCTGTTTTTTTATGGAGATGTGAAGTCAGATAAATATTTCTAAAAAGATCGCCTTTTGCTAATTTTTCCCCCCTGATATTTTTCATAATTTTTTATGGTTGAATTCTAAACTGCTCTGGTTTTTAAAAGGATAAACCTTCACACCTTTCCAACTCGCTAATTGCTTAAAAATTTCGATGGCAAAGATCAGAAAGAAATTTAAAAATTTCTTCTATTATGTTGCTATGCCTAAACCCGCGAATGCTACCTAAGGCCATTAATAAATTTGAACATTTAAACAAAAAAAAGCCCGGCACTTACCGGGCTCTTTCAAGACTCTTCCTGGCTTCTTATCAATTATGTTTCCAGATCGTAGCGATTCAGATATCGTTGAGTTTTACCTAATCATGTTTATCACCACCCAGGCTGTACTCGTTGTTTTCTTCATCCTCTTCTCCTATTGCTTCATTTTCATCGTCATTTTCCGCGCCGGGTACGTCCAGGCCTGTTCCTGTAATATTATTCTTAAAGCTACTTTCATTTAAAGGCGTACCATCTTCATCCGTGTTGTCCAGGGCGGCTCTGCGTAAGTTAATATCATCCTCTGTCGGCATATCATTAGCGCTTCTTCGCAAATCATTTTTTTCTTCCTCCGAAACATTAGAATCGCTGCTTTCTTTTATGTCTTCATCAATATCATCATCAAAAATTGAATCTCCTTCCTCATCTGATGAAGAAATCGTTTCATCGGCCAGCTCGCCCATTGGCGCCGGCGTAATATATTCCTGTCCCGGTATATCTTTTACATCTGGTAAATCAAAAGTTGTTGACTCCGTTTTTAGTTCTTTTTTGTCCTTTTCAGAATCAGGCAAATCAGCAGTATTTTTATTTTGTTGCATATAAGTTTTTTTAGCGTGAAGAAAAGTTTGTACCAGCAAATATAATGATGATATTAGCTGGCGCTAAACTTATTAAAAAGGTTAATAAAAATTAATATTGTAGCAAAAAAAAACCTCCCATTAGAGAGGTTTTTCTTTTAAGCAAAACAAAAGTTTATTTTGATTTAATATCTACCGTATTAGAATCACCACCGCCGACTTCACAACTTACTTCTACACGGTCTGCACTTATTCCTTCATTTTCGGTTAAATAAGATTTGATAAGATCTAACCTTTTGTTGCAAAGAGCTTGAGATGCTTTTGAAGCAGCAGGGTAACCTGTAATCATTATTGAGCATTCCGCACTTCCTTTTAACTTCGAACCTACAGTAGCCAACATCGCTTTTGCATCGCTGCTCAAGGTGTTCCTGTTTCCCTGGAAAGAAATACTTGGTAAATCTCCGATATTACAGGCATTCATATTACTGTCCATTCTGTTTTTGCAACATTCAGGATCAGGGCATTTGCCTACGCCATCAGCATCTACAGGTTGACATTGCGTTGGGGTAATCAATTCTTTATCTTTACAATCAGGAACGCCATCACCATCAGTATCTCTTGATACTCCGTGAACATCAACAGGGCAACCTGCTGGCGTATTTGGTTCTTTATCAAATTTGTCTACTACACCATCTCCATCGCTATCCATCATCATTTGATCCTGATTGGCTTTTACAGTGTCAATTTGCTTTTGGAGGAAGTTGTTCAATCTGGATGCCGGATTATCAAACAACAATTGCGGTTTAGATTTATTGCCTAAGGCGAATTCCAGCCCTACAAATCCATAACTAAATTTGTCTTTATGTACCCTGCTTCTAAAGCTGGCAGGTTGTCCGGAATTGTAATAAGCTAATCCATCAAGGTTATCACCATCTACAAAATTCATCCGGTAGCCCAGGTCAAGGTTGATGAGGCTGGATAGATTTATTTTTAAACCAACACCTATTGGTACAAAAAATGGATGTTTCGGTCCATTGTCGCTATAATCTACCTCGTTTGTAG
>JALYYM010000583.1 GCA_030946565.1 Bacteroidota bacterium
AGGCTCTGGCGAATTTTCTATGCTATATCAATCATGGCCATTGCAGTTCAGCAACTGATTTGCAGGGATTTGAGGCCTGTGATTGTACCCGCGGCTTTCCCGGCGTGGCTTGCCGGGCGATTGATAATAACATGGATTGTAAGCCTCCTGATGATCGCTGCATCCGTTGCTATTATATTCGAAATAAAGGCTAGGGAAGTGTCCCTGCTTCCTGGCTCTTTGCTGCTTTTATTTGCATTGCTTTTACAGTTTCCTTACGAACTAAATCTTTATCCTGCACATCTTGGCGTGTGGACTGATCCGTTAAAAGAACTTACGTTAAGTGGAGGTGCTTTTGTTGTCGCCGGCTCGCTTCCTCCCGGTAGAGCGATGGATTCTTTTACATTATTCATGCAAAAGCTTATTCCTTTAGGCAAATATTTTATAGCCATTACCATGGTTGCTTTTGGTATTGATCATTTTCTCTACACTGATTTCGTTGCCACACTTGTACCTGCATGGTTGCCGGCACATGTCTTCTGGACTTACTTTGCCGGCATTGCACTTATACTATCCGGGCTTGCATTATTTTAAATATTAGAGAAGGCTTGCAGCGTGCTTGTTAGAAAGCGTTTACAGGAGTACGTTAGGCACCTGTTCATTTTTAGCATTAATCAAATTTACAAATACAAAAACTTGATGCCCGTTTTTTTTTGACTGAAACTTTTAATGTCTATTCTGCAAAGGGAATTAACGTTGCCATATCACGGGAAGCAAAAGCCTTTTAAAATAAAACCCCAAGCCGTATGTGATAACAGGCGCCCCTGTTAGTAGTGATAATTCCTTCCTTTTCAATAAAAATTCAGCATATCATTTGCCTACGAGGAGTATGCTGTAAAACACTGCTGGGAAAGTAAAGTATTACACAGAGGTTATCCATATATATTGTCATTCAAAAACTGGTTTCTGAATTTTCCTGCAGGATCCATTGATTGTACGAGTTGCTTAAATTCCGGAAGTTTTGGATACCTGCCCTGCAGCGTTTTCGGTGAAATAGTAAAGAGTTTGCCCCAGTGTGGCCGCACGTTATATTTGGAAAGCGCCTCTTCTATTTGTGGCAAAAGTTTTTTTACCTCATCCCATTCCTGTTTCCAGGTGAAGTGGATAGTCACTGAATCCTGGTGCCGGCAAGGGCTCATCCAAAGATCATCAGCGGCGATGGTACGTATTTCAGAAATAAATAAATGTGGCCCTATCTGGTCACTCATCTTTTTCACGGCGAACATAGCCTCAACAGCATGTTCTCGGGGTACAAAATATTCTGCCTGTAATTCCTTTCCACTGCTTGGAGTAAAACCCATTTTAAAGTGTGGCAGTCTTTCATACCAAGGCCCGGTAACACCCATTTGTTCCGTACAATTTTCGGCGGATAACTCAGCAATGGGATGCATATTTTTTGTAGCAGCCTTTGCTCCATAAAAATTTTCCTGGTTGCTAAAAGATGCCGGCTCGCTGGTTTTTTGTTTGATCCAAACTTCGTTGATCGTGTCTCCCTGCCAGTCAGTAAAAAGGCTGACGCTGTAACCTGCAGACATGATCTTTTCGAAATTATCATTCAACTCTGCAAAAGGTAATTTTTCAAAAACATATTGCCGCATCTCGTAAGTGGGTTCAATGGCGAGGGTTACGGTATTAATGAAACCTAAAGCGCCCAACCCAACTACGGCTCCTTCAAATTCAGCACTGGCGCCTTTTGACAAGGTGATCACTGAACCTCCAGGTTTTATGATTTCCAAACTTCGTACCGCGGAGGCAAGATTTCCATTGGTAACACCGGAGCCATGTGTAGCAGTTGTGATTGATCCCGCCACTGATATGTGTGGCAGCGACGCCAGGTTGTGTAACGCAAAACCTTTCTCCTGTAAAAAGGGAGCCAGCTCTCCGTACTTAATACCTCCTTCCACAGTCACAGTATTTGCGTCACTATCGAGGCTGATCACCTTATTCATTTTATTAGAGGAAATTAGGTTATGCCTGCTGTCGGCAATCCTGTTGAAACAATGCCGTGTGCCGAGACTCCGCATTTTATCTTTAGAACGCAGCAGCTTTTTTACCTCCTCCGCAGTTGCCGGATAAAAAACATTATCAGTACTATATTCGATGTTCCCGGCCCAGTTTTTCAACTTATCAGCAAAATGCATTTTTGGGAATTTTTTGAATAATGGCGTAACAGCAATCGTAGATGAAATCTTCAAAAAAGTTTTTCGTTTCATGAAACTCGTTGATGGTTTGTTTTATAAAAATAAACTATTCATGAATAACTGTATGCGCTTTTGCAGGCGCTGGCCTTCCTGAAAAAATCACGCCACCGGCAGAGAGCTTCCATCTTCTTATCTTAGCCTCATGTTTGTAAAGTATAAACACTCCGATGTTTACTCAACGTATTAAGCCGTGGAAGAAATACCAACAGAGGCATAAAAACATTTGTTTCAAGGTGTTGAGTTCCGATTACCCCGTGTGTTTAAAATTGCCAGCCTATTGCAAGGCCGGGATAAAAAGGAACAATACTATTCCTGGCAAAATCTGGAGTAGCCGTTATTTTCCACATTAATCCGTAAGAAGTTTGACGCCGGTAGCCGATGGAGGGTATAAGTTTGGGTTTATATATATGAGGCTCTGTATGGTTGTAGCCATCCCAAATATTTTGGAGGGCCCATGTAACACCTAAGCCTGTTTCGATAAATGATTTTTGATTACTGATATTGAAAAGGTAATCTACTCCAACGGGAACCGTGAATGCAAAGGTTTCGTCTGCATCGGCATTTCCCAATCCAAAATGAACGCCCAACCCGGGTTTTGTTCCCAATTGTCGTTCATAATTAAGAGAAAGAAAAACACCATTTCCCCCAAATTCTCCGTAGATGGTATTCTTCCGGAAATCGCTTTGCGTAAAACCATTGATGAATGAAAACATAAAGACGGAAAAAAGAAATGCTTTAGCCATCGGATGTTTATATAAGCTTTTAATTTTCCGGTCATCGTTCGCCAGCACCGGCAAGTTAGAAAGGGTAGCAGGATCATGAAAATAAAAAAGTTCGAAAAAGGAACGGGCGAAACAATTGAATAATTTTTTCATTGCTTAAGTTTTGGATACAAACAGTTGTTGCCTAATAAAACCCGCATAGCCTGGGTTTACTAACAACTGAAATTAATCGTAAAAAAGTTAAGAATTATAAAATAAATCTCCTCTTTTGGTTCAGTTATAAAGCAAGTTCGTTGGCGCGGCTTGGAGCAAAGCCAGGTGTGTTAGCTATGCCTGTAGGCTTATAGATTGAAAGAGGAGTACCTACAATAAAGGGTGATGACATATTAATGAGGAATCAATTCCTCACTTTATTTAAAAAGAAAACCAAAGCGAAAACCAGCGGTAAATGCGAAGTTGACAGAAGGATTATCTTTTGCTACAGCCAGGACAAACGGATGCCCATATAAAAGATCTTCATCCTTTACGTTGTCAATTTCTGCGCCACCACCCATATATAATTCAAAAACTATTTTACCGCTCACTGTCCACTGATGTCCTAAATTCAGCATTAAGGCGCCAAAGCGGTGATGTTTTCTAATTGTAGCTGTCGTGGAATCATCACTGAATTGGCTGAAGCTGTAAGCTCCAATGATGAAGGAAGGCTTTATATATGCCCCCTCGAAGGTATTAACTGCACTGTAATTATTTTGAGATATTTTTTTAGAATGGAACGGCTTTATAAATTTATAACCAAACTCGAAGAAGCCACCAAATTGATTTTTATGGCCAGGCCGGTAGTTATAGGGACCAAAACGATCAAGGGTCAAACCTATAGAATGTGGTTGTATGTTTAAATTCTTTCCTGCTCCAATTATACCAAGGCCAAATTCAATGCTTCTTAGGTGGCCAACAGATTTTTCCAAAGAAAATTGCGAGTAGCCAAGTAAAGGGGCAAGAACATTTACCTTTAATACACTTGCCTGCTTGAAGGATGCATTTGAAGTTTCATTATCCGGAACTGCAGCTGTTTTTTCTTTAGCAGGTATGTTTTGAGCAAAACTTTCGCAGTAGAAAAAGAGTAATAATGTTGAAAATAAAATTTTTCTCATATAGCAGTATAAAAATATAACTCTTTGTAAGGGAAAACGCTGCTTCGCAAATAATATTTGATAAAGCATAAAATTTTAAAGGAAAAAGGAAAACCTGCAGAGGCTAAGTAGAAACATCTATCCAATCAACAACGGTTGATGTTATAAAATAAGCCTTCAACATGGTGAATTTATATTTTGCACTCATAGCTTTAATTACGACGGTAGAAATGTCAAATTAAAATAATTATTTTACTGCAAAATGATGGGGAAGAAAAGTAATTGAATGATACAGGTCGGAAGACCTTCGCCAGCAGCCGCGTGTCCTGACTTTGAGATTTTTATTGATTGATAGGTGAACACCTACAGAGGCTAAAATAACCATTGTACAGCATAAAATTATTTGCCTTAATAAAATTTACAGCCATCCATATTTTTCAACCAGCTTTTCTTTTTGGTTGCGGGCAATGGGCAAATGCTCACCGTTTTCCATTATTAAAATACTTTCATTACGGTTAAATTGTTTTACGTGATTTAGGCTAACGATATAGCTGTATATATAGAAATAATTTTCTCCTAAAGTATACAACAGAATGTTTAAATATTTTTTTTGAGTAGGTTTACAGAAATAAAAAATTATGCTGCGACTCCCTAAAATATTATATGTAGCGTTATTATTTTTTTCCTTGTCAACATTTGCTCAGCAGCATAATTATTTGTTCCAACACCTAACAACAAAAGACGGCCTGGCTCCTGGTATCACAAAATTTATTTTCCAGGATTCAAAAGGCTTTTACTGGATTGGCTATGATAATGGCTTTCAAAAATTTGATGGAAAAAATTTCACTACTACTTCATTCAGGAATAAATATATATTGAATGGCGTTCTTGAAGGAATACCGCCGTTGCCATTAGAAGATAAAAACGGTAATGTATATATTCTTAATCAAGGCTCCGTATATATATATCATCTTTCAGGAAAGACTGATACGATACAGGTATTTGAC
>JALYYM010000016.1 GCA_030946565.1 Bacteroidota bacterium
TGAGTGACATCAATCGAACTAATTTTCTTAAAATAACACCAAACATTGTTTCCTCTTCTGCTGAATTGCACTACACTTCGCAAAAGGCGGCCTCGATAGAACTTCACATTTTTGATTTACAGGGAAGGAGCATTTCAAAATTATCAATGAGAGTAATTGCCGGGGATAATAAAATGACCGTTCAAACAAGTGCATTATCCAAAGGGCAGTACCATGCAATGATATTTGACAATGGAGAAAAAATGGCTGCTGCTACATTTGTAAAACAATAATTTAAGGCTGCTAATATTTATACTTTCCGGCTTTCTCTATTGGTTCTTAAGCATAAGATCGTATAATATCTTTTTATCAGCGTTGTCTATGATTGTGCTGCTATCCTGCATTTCAAAGTGGCGCTTAAAGGCAACGATCGCAGCATTACTATCTTTTACCGAATAGCCGATTATTCTTAGCGCCTGCAGGTTATTGAAACTCTGCGGCACATTTATATTCGTTGTATCTCCATACCAAATACCATATCCGTTTTGCGAAAGAACCTGCCAGGGAAATTTTACATTAGGATCATTTTTACGGGTTGGCGCAATATCGGCATGACCCATGAAATTAGCCGTGGGAATACTATAACTCTTTTTTAGGGTAGCCAGCAACGTTAGTAGGCTGTTTATCTGCTCTGGAGGAAAAGAATCGAAGCCATTGTTATCGAGTTCTATACCGATAGAAGAAGAATTGATATCCTTATCATTTCCCCATGAACCGGCCCCGGCATGCCAGGCGCGGAGGTAATCATTTAGCATGTGATGAATGATGCCATCTTTACAAATTACATAATGAGCGCTTACCTGCGTGCGGGGCAAAGTAAAAGTTTGCAACGTCTGATCACAACTGGTTTGTGCCGTGTGGTGTATGATTACGAAGTTCGGTTTGCGCAAGCCAAAGTTGGTAGTGCCTACCCAGCCGGCCTGTGCATTGTAAACATCTGTGGCGGGCGATTTAAGAATTGTTTTTGCCAGGGCTTTGGCTTGCTTTTTATACACTTTATTAGTTGCAGCATACTTATTTGAAGAGCATGAAATAAAAAAAATAACTCCAAGGAAAATACAACAACCTTTTTTTAGCATGGCTTTTTTTATAAAGATAAATAAATAGCCATATTGTCCGGGCAAGGTTTTCCGGTAAAGAATTATCTTAAATTTATTATTGAAATTTAACACGAAAGTTAGCGCCAACATGCATCCACAAACAACACTTCCTGATTCATCCATTTCTTTTTTTGTGGAAAATGTGCTGGCCAGCTTGGTCTACATACATAGTTACAATTGCTCATTCGGTTTTAACTTAGAAGAAAATTAACTATGGAATTTGGTCGTGTTGAACCGGAAGAATTAAATAATGTTGACTTTAGCCTTCCCGGCGAACCTGCATTTAATAAGAGCGTCTTAAGTGGCAGTAAAAATGAGAATGCAAAAGTATACATCGGTTGTGCCAAATGGGGCAGAGTGGAATGGGTAGGAAAAATATATCCTGAAAAAACAAAAGAAAAAGATTTCCTGCAGCATTATGTGCAGCACTACAATTCAATTGAGCTGAACGCGACACACTATAAAGTGTATGGCCCCAAAGGCATTGAAAAGTGGAAGGACAAAGCCGGCAATAAAGATTTTTTATTCTGTCCTAAAATGTATAAAGGTGTTACGCATTTTGGAAAGCTTACCGGCAAAGATTTTTTAACCACAGAATTTCTTCGCGGTGTACTGGCCTTTGAAGAACATCTCGGCCCCATCTTTATCCAGGTAAGTGACGCTTATTCTCCCAAACGTAAAGAGGAGCTGTTTGCTTTTTTACAATCACTCCCAAAAGATCTTCAGTTTTTTTTGGAAGTTCGTCATCATGATTGGTTTAAAGGAGATACTGCCAAAGAACTTTTTGACAAATTACATGCATTAAAAATCGGGGCTGTTATAACAGATACTGCCGGAAGAAGAGATTGTGCACACATGCATGTAACCATTCCTAAAACCTTTATACGTTATGTAGGTAACAGCCTGCATCCCACCGATTATATACGTATTGATGCCTGGGTAGAACGAATGAAACACTGGCTGGGCAAGGGTATAAATGATATTTATTTTTTCATGCACATGCATAATGAAGCTACATCGCCTGAACTCACGGTTTACCTGGCAGATAAAATGAATAATGAATGCGGATTAAACCTAATCAAACCAACATTTGTAAATAATAAAAATGATAACGGATCGCAAAAATCATTTTTGTTTTCGTAGCTCATAAGCTTCCTTCAGGGCTGATAGAACCAACTTTC
>JALYYM010000659.1 GCA_030946565.1 Bacteroidota bacterium
CCCTGAAAAATATAAAAATATCAACTTATGGAATTGGTGCAAAAGGAAAACATGGTTTATGGATTGCCAGTGATGCACACGGCAGCCTGACACTGAAAAATTCTCATATTTCGGAAATGAAAAATGACGCCAAAAATTTTGCAATACAATAATTGACTTTGTATATTACTGGTGATGTAGCTAAAGGCTTTTAAATCATCTTTGGGATGGGCACATATCGCTAAACCGTTTATAATGTTATTGCACTATACTTTCTTTTTCATAAACACCCAGGCAATCCGAAATGTATGTGGTGCCTACCGGGAAAGGGGTAAATTTTAATTGCATAACGCAAAATAAACGTTCTAAGTTATTTTGCGAAAAAAAATTTTATATGCACTTAGGTAAGAAGTTCTGATATCATAACCTACTTTTTTATGGATTTTATTTTATCTGCTGTCGCCGGCATAATACTTACCCCTGCTCCGCCACCCTTTGCTAATTTCAATTTCAATATTGTACTATCATTTACAATCAGCTTTTCGATTTTATAAGCTTCGGGATTTGATTTCCAATAAGCATCATCCGCATCCCGGTATATAGTCGCCATGTATGTTTTTCCTTTATCTAAAAAACTAAGCGGTATAGAAGTTGAACGGCTGTTTTCATCAGTAATTGCTCCAATAAACCAATTGTTTTTTCCTTTTTCTTTTCGTGCAATAGTTATGTAATCACCTGGCTCAGCTTCTATGATTTTTGTATCATCCCAATCAACAGGTACATCTTTTATAAACTGAAATGCATCCATGTGTGCTTCATAATTTTCGGGGATATCAGCCGCCATTTGCAAAGGGCTGTACATGGTAACGTACAGGGCTAGTTGTTTTGCTAAAGTAGTATGCACCCGCCTGCCCGGCGCAGCAGCATTATATCCTTGTAATTTAAAAATGCCAGGCGTATAATCCATAGGCCCGCCCATTAAGCGGGTAAACGGCATTATCGTTTCATGCTCAGGAAGATTGCCTTCGCTAAATGCATTCCATTCATTTCCCCTGCCGGCTTCGCTTGCCATGAAGTTTGGGTAAGTGCGGCTTAAGCCAGTAGGCCGCACAGGTTCATGCATATCAATCATTATTTTATAATGAGCGGCTTTTGCTGCTGCCCGAACGTAATGATTCACCATCCACTGTCCATCATGATGCTCGCCTCGGGGAATAATTTGTCCCACATAACCTGTTTTAACAGCGGTGTACCCAAACTTATTCATGAAACGAAAGGCTGTATCAATCTGCCGGTCATAAGTTGCAGCATCGGCAGATGTTTCATTGTGCATGATCATTTGCACGCCCTTCAATTTGGAATACCTTTCTATTTCTTTTACATCAAAATCAGGATAGGGCGTCACAAAATCGAAGTGATTACCTGTCCAGTTACCCGACCACTCTTCCCAGCCGGTATTCCAGCCTTCTACCAATAAACCCTTGATGCCATTTTTGGAAGCAAAATCAATATATCTTTTTACGTTAGCTGTATTGGCAGCGTGATGCCCGTTTGGTATGAGCTGCCCATCGGCAGTGAGAGAATCCAGGCTATTGCTATAGCTCCACGTGCTTTTACCAGTCTGCATTTCCCACCACACACCTATAAATTTCATGGGTATTATCCATGAGGTGTTTTGAATTTTTGAAGGTTCATTCAAATTCGAAATCATTTTAGAAGCGAGGATATCTGTAGCCTTATCGCTTACGATAATGGTACGCCATGGAGTAACGGCAGGTGTACGTAAAAAAGCTTTGTCGCCTAAAGCATCGGGCACGAGATTACAGGATAACTTAAAGGTTTGCCGGTCTACATGCAATTGCATAGATGGATAATTAACCAGGGCGGCTTCATGAATATTTATGTATAAGCCGCCAACTGTTTTAAGCATTAACGGCGTTTGCACGGCGTATTGGTCTGGAATATTATTCTTTCTTTTCCCAAAGGAAAGCATGGGCATTTTCCAGGCATCTACTTCGCTTATTTTGGAAGTCGTGTATGCATATTCGTTAGAGTCAAAATCACCGGGTATCCAAAAGGCTTTGTGGTCGCCCGAAAGATTGAATTGAGTCAGTTCATCTGATACAACAAAGTTGGAAAGATTTGGCTGTACAGGAAACTCGTACCTGAAGCCTACTCCGTCTTCAAACACCCTGAAAATAATATTGAGCAAAAGGTGTAATGAATCGTTTTGCTGCAGGTGAAAAGTAAGTTGCTTATAATGATTTCGTATCTGCTTTACTTCGCCCCATACCGGTTTCCATGTTTCATCCACCGCAGAAGTATCTGTTTTTATTAGTTGAAAATTACTGTCTAATGTTAGGTTGTTATTGAGCTTAAAACCTAAGTTTGAAGTTAAAATCACAGGCCTTCCTTCAAAAAAAACTGCATATTGGGGCGTACCTTTTTGATCTAAACTAAATTCAAATTTTATTTTATTCATGGAAGCGCCAGCCTCTTGCTGAGCCCATGCATTTGAATTAAGAAGGCTTATAAAAATCAAACACAAAAAGAAATTTCTTATTGGCATTACGGCTTATTTAAAAAGTAAGAGAGGAAAGAAAAGGTTTATTTTTTGAAAACAAAATAGGAGTAAGGTGGCAAAGTAATATTGCCGGATAAAGCTACTGTGCCGCCTTTCATAGCATCTTCCCAGGTTGAGTTTTGTATAGTTGATGGCAACGTATAATCAATGGATTTATCTCTTAAATTTGAAATAACAAATACCTCTTCTTTTCCAAATGATTTTGTAAAAGCACATACATCATCAGTCGAATAAGATATTAAATTTCCCCGCCTAATAGCATCACTGCTGTTTCTGAAAGCAATCACTTT
>JALYYM010000682.1 GCA_030946565.1 Bacteroidota bacterium
GATGTAGAACTGGCGGATATATACATAGTTGTGTTTAAAAATTTGAGTATTGAAGTAGATATTAAAATCAATAGCCGGAAAATTTTAGCTGCTCTTGCAGAAGTGTGTGGTATAAGTAATATTTCTACAATAACCGTGGCTATTGATAAACTTGATAAAATAGGTATTGAAAAAGTTGAGGAAGAGCTTTTTGAAAATGGGCTAAACGCAAACCAGGTTTCGACCATAAAAAACTATCTCTCTATTTCAGGAAGCAATATAGAAAAGCTTGCAATAGCGAAATCATTATTAGCCCAAACGGAAATTGGAAAGAAAGGAATTGAAGAATTAGAATTTATACTTGAATACTTAAATGTTCCTAATGGTAAGAAAGAAGAGGTGATACAAATTGATCTGACGCTTGCAAGAGGTTTAAATTATTATACTGGCGTAATCTACGAGGTGAAGGCTCGCAATGTTGAAATGGGAAGCATAGGTGGTGGCGGAAGATATGATGACCTCACCGGCCTTTTCGGTTTGCCCAATATTCCGGGCGTGGGCATAAGTTTCGGTGTGGATAGGATCTTTGATGTAATGGAAGAACTGAATATCTTTCCTGCGGAAATAAATAAATCAACCACGGCTCTTTTTCTTAACCTCGGTCAAAAAGAAAGCAGGTTTGCTTTTAATGAAATGCAAAAGCTTCGCGAAGCGGGCATAAGTTGTGAACTCTTTTATGAACAAGCTAAACTTGATAAGCAATTCAGGTATGCCACTAAAAAAAATATTCCATTTGCAATCATTATCGGTTCCAATGAAATTGCGCAGGAAGTATGTGTAGTGAAAGACCTGGCGAAAGGTGAACAACAAACAATACCGCTTGTAAAACTTGCTTCATATTTTAAATAAATAGCGGTTACTTTTCCTGAAATTTGCGATTAATATTAAAATGAATTTATTTTGGCAATCATCTTTCTTCAAATTGCCAAACCAACCAAATCAAAAATCAAACTAATTAATTATGAAATCTCTTCTCAGGATTATTCTTGTTTTTGCAGGAGCAATTTTATTTTCTTCCTGCAGTAAAAGTAATGATGAAGGCAAAATGATTCCAAAGGATGCCATGTTTATAGCATTTTTAAATACAAAATCACTCTTAGATAAAGTATCGTGGGATGACGTAAAACAAACAAGCTGGTACAAACAGCTTTATGCCGATACAAGCATGAAACCGTGGGTAAAAAAAATGCTTGACAACCCTGACAACAGCGGCATAGATATAAAAGCAGGTATCGCTTTTTTTGTACAAAAAGGCACAGGAAATGATTACCATATTGTGTTGGAAGGCAAGCTAAGTGACGAAAAAAATTTCGAACAATTCAATCAAAATTTTGCTGCCCCGGCCACTGTGGTTAAAGATGGTGATGTAAGTATGCTAACGCTAAAAGAACAGGGCGTGGTGGGCTGGAGCGATAAACATTTCGCCTATGTATCTAACAGTAGCTCTTATGCATCTAAATATGCTTCGCAATGGGATACGTTAGATAACCAGGCTAACATGGCGCCCGCTGCCGGAAACACTGCGGGCCTCTCAGCATATTGTAAAGGCCTCTTCTCAATTAAATCAGACAGCAGCCTGAGCAAAAACGAAAAATTCAGTAATCTTCTTTCTGAAAAGGGCGATATACATGGCTGGATAAATTCAGAAGAAATTATGCACAACGGCCCGGCGCTTGGTATGCTCGGCATGCTTAAGCTCGATATTTTTTTTAAAGACAATATCAGTACCTACACGGTTGACTTTGATAATGGAAAAATTGACATCAATCAGAAAGCCTATGCCGGAAAAGAATTTTTAGATTTTTTAAAAAAATACAAAGGAGGGAGTATCAACACGAATATGATCGCAAACATTCCCTCGCAGAATATAGTTGGCATACTTGCAATGAACTATAAGCCGGAAGCGATAAAAGAATTTATTAAGCTTTTGGGCATGGATGGTATGCTGAATAATTATATCAATGAAATGGGATTCAACATTGATGACTTTGTAAAAGCAAATAACGGGGATTTACTTCTTGCAGTTACTGACCTGAGAATGAAATCTGATTCATTTAATTACAAAGACGACCAGGGCAATAATACAAGCTCCACTGTGTATTCCAGGCCCGATGCGAATTACTTATTTTCCGTAGGCATCGGCGACAGGCAAAGTTTTCAAAAGCTTGTAGAGGCCGGAAAAAAATTAAGCAGCGGAATGGGCGGCAGCATAGATAACAAAGTAGCTTTTAATTTAAATGATAAAACGTTTGCCATTGGCAATCAACAGCCATTCGTGAACCAATACCTCGGGGGCGGAAATAATAAATTTGATTTTGTTGATAAAATAAACGGAAAGCCGATTGGGTTGTATGTTGACATTCAAAAAATACTTTCAACTTTCAACACCGATACGATGATGATAAAAGATGAGGATGCCAGGACAATTATGACAGAAAGCCTTAAGATTTGGAATAAGGTTTATTCTACTGGTGGCGAGTTTGATAATGATGCTATGGTTGGGCATACTGAAATAAGTTTGGTTGATCAATCCACTAATAGCCTGAAGCAATTGAATCATTATTTTGATGAAGTAGCTAAGGTAATGTTAGCAAAAATGGAAAGAGAGAAATCTCAAAGTAATCAAACAGATTCGCTAATGATGCCTCCGCCAATTGACACAATTGGAAAATAATAAAGAAGAAATTTAAAATATAAGAAGAAGGATAATGGAGATAAACCTGCGTGATGTTTTACCGGATTTTATTGAAACAGAAAAGCTCGCAGGATCGCAGGTGTGGGGTAAGAATATTTCAATAAGTGAAGGTGAACATTTGCACATTGTTGCTCCATCTGGAAGTGGTAAAACTTCGCTGATACATTTTATTTATGGATTAAGAAAAGATTTTTCAGGAACGATTTCTTATAATGATATACAAATAAAAAAGCTTTCTACGGAAAGCTTTTCTTCATTCAGGCAAAATAAGATCAGCATTATCTTCCAGGATCTCAGGCTGTTTGCAGACCAAACGGTGAGGCAAAATCTTGAAATAAAAAGAATGCTTGACCCCTATCATCCCGCAAGTGTGATAGAGGAAATGGCTTTGCGCCTCGGCATTGAATCCAGGCTTGACAAGCTTGCTAAAACATGCAGCTATGGCGAGCAGCAACGCGTCGCCATTATACGTTCTCTTTTACAGCCATTTAGTTTCCTGCTGCTCGATGAGCCGTTCAGCCATCTCGATGATGGGAATAGGGCAAAAGCGATGAAACTGATTTATGAAGAGTGTGAAAAAAGAAATGCCGCAATGGTTTTTGCTGATTTGAAAGAGATTGATTTTTTAAGTGGGGAGAGGGTGATGAGGTTGTGAAGAGAACAATAATAGTCAATAGTCATTAGGTCAATAGTCATTAAGTCATTTGTCAATGATTGATATTGACCCAATGACTCAATGACCCAATGATGAATCACAGTGGGGTTTCTAAAGGAACACTTTAAACATCGAACATCGTAAATCGTACATAGCTTCTAATGCCCGTTACATATAAAAACATAGAGCCTTTATTAATCACTGGAAAAAACATTTTTTCCAAATGGCTTGGCTACATTGGGCTTGGCATCGGTGTGTTGTTGCTGTTGGTTTCTATGCAAATGTTTATCAATATCCAGCAACTGCTGAAAGAAGATAGCCCGCGCAAAAATGGTTATGATTTTATATCAATATCAAAAACCATTACCAATGAAAACATGGGCCGCGACAATACGTTTAGTGATTCAGATTTAATTAAATTAAAAGATCAGCCGGGCATTCAAGACATCTCTCCACTGATCGCGAACCAATTCAGGGTAACTGCCAGCGCCGGTACCATCATCCCTTTTAGCACTGATTTATTTTTAGAAACCATTGACGATAACTTTATTGATACGGTGCCGCCTTCATTTACCTGGCAACCCGGACAGCTTACTGTTCCCATCATTTTTTCTTCTGATTTTTTAGAGATGTATAATGTTTTTGCCCCTGCGCAGGGCCTGCCACAATTATCTGATAAAACCATTTCTTCGGT
>JALYYM010000717.1 GCA_030946565.1 Bacteroidota bacterium
CTTACTTTTTTTTAAAGACGTATTTAAAAACGTAAACTCTTTTTGTGAACTGCATATCATCACAGATGAAAAGTTTCCGGCTCTGGGCGGCCTTATAAACAAAGATGTAAAGTTGCTTATTGATCAGCTACCCATCACTACTATATTTCACAAGTGGGAACTTTACAATAATTATAAAGAGCTGAGCCGGTTTGATTGCGGCATTATTCCTCTTAACAGCGATAACAATTTTGTGTGGCATAAGCCGGCAAATAAATTAATTTCCTTTTGGTTTACCGCCCTGCCTACACTTGTATCTAACACACCGGCTTATGTGGAGCTTATGGAGTTAGCAGGAAATAAAATGTATTGTGAGGATACGAACGAATGGGTTGCAAAGATCAAAAAGATAGCAAACATGAAAGCAGCGGAAAGAGAAGCTATAGCAAAAAATAATTTGCAATTTGTTCGTAATAATTATTCTGATGAAGGGCTTGATTTGGTTTGGTATAGAATTTTGGAAACTTCAATTGTCGGTTCTTAAGATAGTTGCGGGGGCAGAACATTTACAAATGTTTTTTTTGAAGTAAATACTCTATTTAATAAAATGAAAAGCTCTGTATAGACAACAATTTGTAGCCACGAGGAAAATAAAGACATATACTGATCCTGAAAAAAACTAAGTAAAAGAGGGAAAAGCATGAAAGAATAATAAATAGAATTCCTCAAGTCTTTAAAAAATCGAGCTTTATCATTTAGCATGGTGTGAATTAGGCCGAAAATTGAAATCATTATCCATGCATACAGCTTCCCAAAATCTTTTATATAAGGACTATAAAAAGTGTATACATTAGTGGGGTATGGTATGAAAATGAATTCTTGTAAAAGTTCTGATACTTTAATGTTGGTCAACAAATTAAATTGATTGCCAATCTTAATAAAGAAGCGAAAATTATTAGCCCCCGTATAATTTATTGTAGGTTGATGAGTTAATTCCCAGTCAATCCCGTTCAAGGAGGACACCATATAGATAGCAATGTTTTCAGATGAAGAATTGAGGTTCTCCTGAATTGAAACATCCTTATTACCACCTTTCCCTAATACTACGCCGATAAGTAAAAAAACAGTCAAAAATAAACCTATAAGCCAGGTATTTTTTTTTAATGAAAACCTATTATTTTGCAAATAATTCATCCCGAAATAGATCACTAAGATCATAAATAAAAATGTTCTTCCGGTCATAAAAACAGCATAGGCTACCGTAAATAACAGGGATACAATAAAAAGGATTTTATTAATCTTACTTTTTTCTTTTAAATAAACATACAGGTTGATCGCATAAACTACAAATGAGAAGGAAACGAGGTATTTTACGGGACCAATATCTTCATTACCATAACTTAGTTCCGTTCTCAAACCAACGAAAAAGTCTTCGATATTGGAAGCTATAAATACCCGATATGCGGCCTGGATATAAAAGGGAAATCCAATAATGGTAATGCCTAAAAGTATGTACCTGAGCTTCAAGCTAATTCCGTCTTGAAATGAATTTTCCTCCATTTTCCAGGCTCCTGATACTCCTCTTTGTTGATTTCGAAGTGTGACTAATAAAGAGCTGGCACTAAACAGCAAAGTCCCTATAAAAAAAACCATGAAAGTTGTAAAATGCAAGGCATAGAGATCAAATAAAATGGTAAATCTAAAAATGAAGTGAAGTAAAATGACTAAAAACCAAACCAATGAAAATAAAACAGCCGGCTGCATTACATTTTTTTTCATCATTCTATAGTTTATTAAAAACAATAAAAAATGTAAAAAAATAAAAATCAACTCGATTAATATATCGTCCAAATATTTCATAAATAACTATGATTTCCGTGTAAGCCGGCATAAACAGATGGTAATATCTAAGTGACAATGGCTTAACACAGCATTGCAATTTTAATCAAAATATTATTGGTCTCAAACACAACCTCTAATCACATTTTTATAAATAGATTTCTACTATAAATAAATTTTGATTGCCCAGTGTCTTTCTCAGCTGTTTAATAAGAGCCAATAACCTTTGTAAGTTTCTCTTATTTCTTTAAAGTTGCCACGAATTAATAAGAATATGCTCCTGGTAAAAACTTCGATGCAATAGGTGCAGATCCAAACAATGAAATAACCTCCAACGCCAAAATGTTTTTTCGCATATTGAAGCCTGCTTCTTAAATTAAGAAATAATCTAAATGCTTTGACATTACCAGTAGTGCCCTGCCCACTATGAATGGAGTTGATAAAAGCATTATAGTACGAAACCCCACCGGCAGAAGCTACCCGTTTTGAGAAGTCAAGTTCCTCATAGTAAACAAAAAACTGCTCATCAAAATAGCCATACTTTTTGAATATTGACGTTTTCATAAACATAAAGGCTCCCATTACCTGATCTACCTTCCGGCTCTCTTTATGGTTCCAGTCCGTCATTAATATAGCCGGCTTGAACAAAGTTGGCGCAATTTTCGACAATCCAATTGAATCGTAAAAGAACCTGGCAGGCGTTGGAAACCGGGCGCAACTATACGTAATCTCTCTCTTATCATCCAGTAACTGGCAACCAAGAATGTCAACTAATTTATTTTTTTTCATAAAAAAAATGCACTCAGCCAAAGTTGCTTTTAATAATTGCGTATCCGGATTTAATAATAACGTATAGAAAGCTTTGCAAAGTTTGAAGCCCTGGTTACAAGCTTTTGAAAACCCCACGTTTTCCCTATTTTGAATAACTAAAATTTTTGCGTGCACAGGTAATAAAGAAAGCGATTCATCTGTAGAGGCATTATCAATAATAATTATTTTACCTACATCTTCTTCATTTTCTTTAGCAAGAATAGATTTGACACAATTACGAAGATACTCCCTGCTGTTCCAGTTTACGATTACTATATCTACCATTTTTCCCTGTAAAAAATTTATTTAAAAAAAGAATCGCCTCAATAAAAATTCCTATTTGAAGCCAATAAGATAATAAAGAAAAATATTGATCGGCAAAAAAACTCATTAGCATAGGAAACAACAAAAACGAATACCAGATTGAAAACCTAATGCTTTTCGATGTTAGCGCCTTATTATAAATAAATGACTGTAAAGCTCCAAGCAGCAAAACTATTATCCATGCATAGATTCTGCCAAAATCTTTTATATAAAGGCTATAAATTGTATAAACGTTTGTTGGATATGGCACAAACACAAACTCCTGGATCAAATCATTTGCTTTTGTATTAGGAAAAATCTGTAGTTGCTCTCCTATTTTTATAAAAAAGCGTAAAGAATTATTTCCGTTATAACTTACCCGGTATTGATGGTGTAATTCCCACTCCAGTGCATTGAGCGAGCCTACCATGTATATAGCTGTCATCTGGGCCGCTGGCTTTATATTTTCTTGCACCGAGTTTTCAACGCCTCCACCTTTGCCGTAAATAACCCCAAATAACATAAAAACGATTAGAAACGGAATAAATAACCGTGACAATTTTTTAATAGAAAATTTTTTATTGTAGAATGCGCTCAATCCAACATATAGTGCTAAAATAAATAAGAAGGGAGTTCTTCCTGTAAAAAAAATGGTATATATAATTACCGCAATTAAAGATATTCTGAACAAAATTATGTTAACCCTGTTTCTGTCAGTTAGCAATGAATAAATAGATACCGCATATGTCACCAGTGAGAAGGGAAACAAATATTTTACAGATCCCATATCTTCTGTACCATAAGATAATTCGGTTCTTAATCCAATAAAGAAATTTTCGTAATTGGAAGCAAGAAACACACGGTAGGCAGCAAGGATGTAAAATGGCAGGCCTATAATAATAAGAACGACTAGAATATAGCGTAACAACAAACTGATCTCAACAGGGGAAATTTGTTGATTAATTTTTTCAGTCCTTTGAAACAGATTTTTTTGCCAATAAGTAGTTTGTACGAATGCTCCGAAACTATAAGCGGTTGCTCCTATAAAAAATATAAGATAGGTAGGTACACTTATGGAGAATAACTTGTCCAGCAGCGTAAGGCTAAAAATAAAACGAAGCAATAAAATACCGAACCAAAGAAAGGAAAACAAAACCCCGGGATGCATTATCTTTTTTTTATGAATGCGATAGTTTACTAAGAATAATAATGCATGCAGGAATATAAAGGCAAGCTCAATTAAAATATCGTTTGATTGATACATATCTATAACCGGGCTTTGCTGGAAAATGACCTTGATGTAAGCCTTAATTTTTTAGAATATAAAATTAATTGTGAGCCTGATATTAAAAATAAATAGATTATAGCCGATAACAAAAATCCCAGAGGGTATATCTGTTCATTTGCCGAATCTTTAAAAACCAAATAAAAAATAACCTGGCAAGTAAACGCTACAATTACCATTTTTAAAAGGTAAAGGCTTCTCAACTTTAGTTCAAAACGCTTTTGCACGAGTATGGCTATTTGCCAAATAAAGGTGCCTGCTATTACAATAAATCCCATAAATCTAAAATTAAAAGTATCCGGGGTTTTCAAAATTTTTAAGAGTAATGTAGCACCAAACCACCAATATAAAATGCTCGTGATAGTAAATCCTGCAAGTTCGAACAGGGCAATTTTTTTCAGTAAACGTTTTATTTCTAAACGATCACCTTTAGAATAAGCAGCAGTTAGTATGGGGAATATGGAAGTTACGATCGGCGATATGATTAATATGATGCTTTTTGATAAAAAATCGAATATCGCCTGGTAATTTCCCTGCACTTCTGCCCCGAGATTTTTTAGAATAAATAATTTGTCTATATAAGAAAGCATAAACGCAAACACAAACCACAAGGACAAGGGCGCCCCGTATTTAAAAAATTTTTTAAACACATGATTTTCACCTCTGGTTTCATTAAAATTATTTTCATTACTCCTAAAAAAAATCACTGACTGCCGGAGCAAATAAATTAATGAAAAAGAGTAAGAGACAATAACCGCAATGAACAGGGAATACAAATAAGGAAGAGGTGAAAACTTCACTAAACATATTGCACCACCTACATAAGTCACCACGCGAATAGTTTCAGAATAAATAATTTTTTTGGATAAAAAACTTGACTGAATAATTGGGAGAATTACAAATTGCATTGCCGTAACAAACAATACAGTTGCGCATAAAAAGGCTAAAAAGAAATCGTGGCTTATATACCAGACGATGGCCAGCACCGGCAAAAAAAATAATGACTGGGTACGCGCCGAAAGTAAAAGTGCAGCTTTCGAAAAAACTTGTTTATTATTTTGTAATGGAAAAAAAAGAATGATGCTTTGTGCTATCCATCCTGATAAAATAGCCGTGGATATTAGAATAGCATTAAACCAAATAGAAAAATTTCCATATCCGCTGGCCCCGAGCAAATGTTTAAATACCGGGATAGACGCTCCTGAAATGAATGCAGGCAGAATGATACTAATCAGGTAATTAAAATAATCTTTTTTAAATTTTACAAATAAATCCATAAAGCGGACTTGGATTTTTGCTTGTATAAAAAAAGATGATTTTTAGTTATATAGGCTCAACCCTTCTTTAAATTATAATAAATCGGGTTTACTTATTTCTGAAAATGCCGCGTAATCCTATGATCGTAAGCACGAGTAATTCAGCCAGAACAGCGAAAAGTATGGCGCCCTTTAATTTTCCAAACTTTATTTTTATCATTGGATAATCAGCGCCATCAATTATCTGCATCAATGGTATTTCATTTAAGTATTGAAAGCGTGCCATTTCAAGATTTTTAAACATTTCACCATAGGCAGCACCATATACCTGTATGTTTGCCTGCTGGCGCATAACGGGAACTTGTGCTGCGGAAAATGCAGGATTAATATTTACATCCTGCACCGCTGCCCTGTTTTCAATGCTTGTGTTGAGATTTCCCTTCATGCTTGCTACGCGGCCTTCCAATACATCGAGTGTTTCTTTTGCCTTTTTTGTTCTTATCTCGATGTAAAAATTATTGGTTTCGGAAACGATTCTATCTGTAAAATCTTTCGTAAATTTTTCATCAGGGCTGGTTATGCTTACCTGATAGATACTCAACTTACGATCTGGCCTTTGTGCAACAATATATTCGTCTATAAACTTTTGTCCAACTGCATACAACAAAGAATCCTGCCGGTATGAGTATGACGGTTTAGATAATCCTACCGGAAAATGTATGTTTTTTAATTGCTCTTTAGATCTCCAGTCGTCATCCAGTTCTAAAAAATATTCAATGAGGGTATATGGCTTATTATTAAATGTATCTATTGAAAGCAAAACCTTTTCAAGCATACGCCGGCTTTTCATAATTTCAAGAATATTATCGCCGGCAAATATGTCTTTACCCCCGCCAACACTAATTCCGAATTGAGAAGCCAGGTTTAGAAAATTTCCGATTCCTGCCCCGTCTCCGTCGTCCAGGGCAAAGGTGAGGCTGCTTTTATAGGTAGGTTTTTTAGTAAGGGCATAAAAATAACCTGAAAGGCCTGCCAATACCCCGACGATAATAAATAACCACCAAAGCTTCAATAACCGCCTCGAAATATTACCCAGATCGGTAGTTATATAAGGTCTCTTCTTAATGGAAGCCGGCTCATTCAATTTTTCATCTAAAGCCATAATAATATTATTTTATTTGGTGGCGGTTATAATGACATTGGCAATAATACCTAAAGCCGATACTATAAGCGCCCACTCTGCTGCACCAATTTTAGCCCGGTTGTTCTTAAGTTTCTGAGGAACAAAAATTTCAGAACGTGGGGTTACGGAAGGGTATGATTTAAACCATAAAAAATGCTTTACAGATTCAGCTTTCCCATCAGGATGAATTACCAGGGCACCTGTTTTGCGGGCATAAGGAGTAAAGTTACCCGCCTGCTGCACATAGTATTTTAAATTTTTATTGCTTTTGTACGGCACAATGGTAGGGTAGTAAACTTCACCCGAAACTTTTACCAGGTTAGTGCTCCTGTCAATGGTTAGTACATCTCCCTCCTCGAGAGCCAGGTTTTCCGAGCTACCTGGATGCGTAAGAGCCCTTTCCAGGTCGACACTTATCAGGTCGTAGCTTTTATATAATTCGTCTTTCAACCTGGGGTTTTGAGCAAGGCTGTCCGAATTGATATTTAAGATGCGCTGGAAAAGCTTCTGCCGCTCTTCAATAGTTAAGTTAGATTTTACACTTCTCCTGATCGTAATGGAAGTACTATCTGCGGATGCTTTGAAACCTCCTGCTCTTTCTAAAATATCACTTATTTTTTCGCCGCTTTTCGCCAGGCCGTAGCGGCCCGGGCTTTTTACTTCTCCCAATAACAACACACTGCGTTGCCTTACATAATCCGGGCGGGTTTTTACAATAACAATATCGAAAGGTTCCAGCGAAATATTTTTTAAAATAGTGCTTTCACTTGTGAGGTCTACGCGTATTATCCGGCTTTCATTATGATTAGCCTTATCAATGCTGGCATTTTTTATTCTACGCGAAATTTCAATGTTAGATGAATCTCCTGATTCAGTTAAACCGCCTACTGACAATAATAAATCACGAAGGGTAAGGTTTTCGCGCCACTGCACTACGCCTGGCTTTCGCACATTTCCTTCTACGGAAATATTGTTATCGTCCCTAAATTCAAAAATGGAATGGATATATACTGAATCATTTTTCTTCAATAACACAGCCTGGTTGTAATTTAAAACTGAATCAAGATTAATAGAAAGTATAGTTGGAATTTTATTAGCAAAATACCTAAATACAGTTACGCGTTGCGTGTAAGCATCTACCGTTAGGCCGCCTGCTTTTTCCACCAGGTCTTTTACCGTGGTGCCTGGTGTTAGCTCGTATGGCCCCGGCCTTAACACGGCACCGGCAATCACTATTTTATTACCAAATTCTTCCTGGAGTTTTCCGACAATATATTCATCACTTCCATTGGTGGTAAAAGCATTGTAGTGCGAAGCTCCTAGGTCTAATATCTTTTTTTCTGTATCAGTAACTCTTATAACAGTGACAGCTCCCCTGTATGCATTATCAGTAAAGCCACCACTATATTTCAGCAGGTCGTTAAAGGTTTCATCGGCAAGCATTTCAAATTTACCTTCTCTTTTTACATTGCCTGAAAGCGTGACGCGATTTTTATAGTATGGTATTCTTATTACATCTCCTTCCTGCAAAAGGATATTGCCTGACTGATTTCCTTCCACAAGAAAGTCATATAAATCGGCAGTTCTTTTGACGTTGTTTCCTCTTATAACTTCTATAGCCCGAAAGCTGCCCATAGTAGTTGGGCCGCCACACAAATACAATATATTATACAGTGTTGTCAACGAGGATACAGTAAAAGTTCCTGGCTTTTTTGCCTGGCCAATAACAGTTACCCTTATACTTCTTATTTTTCCAAGCGAAATTTGTACTTTGGTTTGGCCGGAATTAATGGCCCGGTATATCGTTGAGCCGAGTTTTGATTTTATTTTTTCTCCGGCCTGCTCAATACTTAAACCGGAGACAAGGATGGGCCCCACGTTAGGAATATAAACTTCGCCCTGTTCATTTACTGTAAGGTTGTATTGTTTTTCACTATATCCATATACTGAAACAATTATTTCATCATCAGGCCCCAATATATAATTTGAAGGCGCCGGTATTCTCAAATTTGGCTCAAAGACCAAACTATTACTGGTGAAAAGCTCGGAACCAAAAATCTCCTGGTCATTCTTGAATTTTTGCAAGGGAATATTTGTACCTGCGGTATCGTACAAATGTTGGTTTGCACTATCTCCCGGCTGTTCAAATTCGCCACTTTGCACCTGCGCCTTTCCTTTATTAAGAAATTGCAGGCGATTTTTAAGCTTCGTTATTTCGGCAGCAGGCAAACCCCGATTTGAAAGCATTCCAACCATTTGAGATTCTGAAATACCCGATGCATTTGCCTTACTTAGCATTGCATTTATATCATCATCACTATAGTCATCAATATTTATATTGCTTAAATCTTTTGCATTAAATAAATTGACTTGTGCCGATAAGCGGCTAGAACCTAATAGTGTAATGATAAAAACGAATACAATTCCAATTATTTTCATTGATTTCCATCATTTAAGAAGTTTTCATCCAGGTTAACAGGGGCTGTTAAAAGTGCGTGCGAAGTTAATAATATTTTAATTATAATTAATTTTGACAATACATTCTCTTTTAGGCTTTACAGACAAATTTAACCTCGCAAATCACCATCAATATTTCAACAATCGGGTACTTATATTTTGTTACCTGTTTAAAAGATTTCGCCAACATTTTTTAATACTTAAAAATTGAAAACCTATAAAAGTAAATTTTGCCTGAAATTGCTTTTTGCCCTATGTTTTATTTTTATCGGCACTCTTTCATTTGCGTCGCCGGTAATAAATGTAAAAACTTACGGGGCCAAAGGAGATGGCAAAACGGATGATACTAAAGCTATCCAGCGTGCTATTGATGCTGCATCGCCTTCCACAAAAACTATTATATACTTGCCGGCCGGCATTTATAACATTGCTTCTTTTACCCTGACTAAAAATTATCTTGAAAATTATTCCCTATTACTTCATTCAAACCTTGATTTTAAAGGTGATGGAAGCGGGACAATAATCCGGGTTGCCGATCACATTTTTGATA
>JALYYM010000270.1 GCA_030946565.1 Bacteroidota bacterium
AGATGCAAACGAACAACTCAGGCAGGTTACCGAGTGCCGATTGTAACACGCCGGTAACGCCAGGCCCAAAGCGGCTTCCCAGTTGCTCTGTGGCGTCGCCAACAATCTTTGCTAACATTGCGAGGGCGGCAGCGCTTGCTGCAAATGACAAAAGAGTATTTGCATTGGTATAATTTAATGTACCGGCGACTGCCATAACTATTATGGTGATTACAATCAGTATTTTTTCTTTTTTAGCCATGCCGTTGATTGTGAATTATAATTGAAAGATACTTTTTACAAAGATTATTTCACTATTAGTTTAGGAAGACGGTTAAAATTTTCTGCGATGGAATCTAAACATTATGCGCTGCTCATTCATTAAACAAAGCATTCAACTAAAAGTGGAAACAACTAAATTGTATATTAATGACGTTGTTAACTATCTACTCAATTCTTGCTTTCCTTTATTGGAGCTTCCTCACGCTTTACTTAATTATTAATGGGCGTAAAATCATGTATTTATCATCCATCGAAAATCCTTCGCATATCTATGTGCCATCTGTGGCAATAATTATTGCCGTGAGAAATGAAGAGTATGCATTGAAAGAAGCGCTGACAAGTGTTTGTAATCTCAATTATAATAATTATAAAGTGTTAGTGGTTAACGATAGGTCAACTGATGATACTGGAAAAATACTTTCGGAATTACAAGCACTGTACAAAAGTCTTTCTATTGTAAATATTGAAACACTGCCTGCAGGTTGGCTGGGTAAAAATCATGCTTTGTATATTGGCAGCAAATTATCCTCAGAAGACTATGTGCTCTTTACGGATGCGGATGTTTTATTTCACAAAGATGTTTTAGGTAAGGCCATTCATTATTGTTTAAAAAACAATCTTGATCATCTTACTATTTTACCGGGAATTATTTCTTCCTCCTCCGTATTGAACAGTGTAGTTATGACATTTGTAATTATGCTTACGGCCCTGCAAAGGCCATGGGCCGCAAAAGTAAAAACGTCAAAAGCTTCAATGGGCGTAGGCGCATTTAATTTAGTCAAAAGAGAAATTTACAATCGTGCCGGAACACACAAGGCAATAGCTATGCGGCCTGACGATGATTTAAAACTTGCCGCATCCATCAAAGCAGCGGGCGGGAAAGCAGATGTTCTTTACGGCAGGGGAGAAATAAAAGTGGAATGGTATACCAGTGTAAAAGAATTTATTAATGGTTTAATGAAAAATATTTTCTCCGGATTTAAGTACAATGCTTTTTTAGCGGCCGGCGGAGCGATAGGAATTTTGCTTTTCTTCGTTCTACCTCTTCCGTTAGTTTTGATATTTGGAAATAATACTGGAAAAATTTTAGTGATTTGCATGTTTATATTCCAGCTAATACTCTATGGAAATATGCCAGGCTCAAATGGAAAATGGTGGTATGCATTTTTGAGCATATACGCAGGTGTTATCATGATTTACATTATTATAAAAGCAACTGTTACGAACTTGTATCATGGAGGCATTTATTGGCGGGATACTTTTTATTCGCTTAAGGAGTTAAGAAAAAATGTCTGAACCAATGATTAAAGGGATTAAATGATTATCCTGATCCAAGAGTAATTAATCAATTGGGTAAGCACCTTACATCAAAAATAATGGCTCAATACGAAACCTTAAATTCTCCATTTCTTACTTGCCTAACTTTCCCATTATTATCTTTAAAATCAAATGCGAATGCGCCGGTGACAATGCGTTTTGTCCTATCATTAGTTATTATATCAACGGTGCCGTTGAATCCCCGGTAGCTTACGGATTTTTCGGCATAATAAGCGAGGTAGTAACCACCTTTGTATAGTGCCACCGTGCTGTACTGATACGAGCCATCAAGGCTTACAACTTTTAACCTGTAATAATAATCCTGGATAGTATTACTGCCGTAATCCGCAAATGAATAATTCATCCTGGCAGATGTATTTCCTGCTGCCGGTACGTTACCGAGCATCGAAAAATTTATTCCATCGAGAGATCGCTGTATCTCAAAATAACTTGTATTAACCTCTTGCGTGGTGACCCAATTTAACACATTCGTCAGGTTACTGTCCTTAACAGAAAAAGTTTCGATAGTGGCTGTTTGTAAATGAGCAGGTGTAAATGTGTAAGTGCCCGGTTGGTAAGATGGTAACGTTGGCTTCAGGCGTATATTTATTAGAAGGCTATCAGTAGTTATTGCATAAAAGCTAGCAAGATCGTTGGTATAAGAATCGTTTATCACTGTAACATTGTTGCCGTTATAATTTTTGCCATCAACCGTAGCTTTGATATAACTTGTTGTACTGGCCGGCTCAGAATTAGTTTTTTTACAATTGCTTAGGAAAGTTATACACGCAATTAAAAGCAGCAGCCTTGTTTTCATAATAGTTAAATTAAAGATTATAAATACTGAAGATATAGATTCCAATAAGCCATGTATAAAATCCGGGTAATCGTTAATCAATTTAATCCGTTACTCAGACAATGGGCAATGTGATCACAAACTCACTTCCTTCGCCTTCTATGGTTTCCACTTTTATTTCGCCACCATGCGTTTTAATAATATCATAGCTTAGTGATAAGCCCAGGCCAGTTCCTTGTCCTGTGGGCTTCGTTGTGAAAAAAGGTTGAAATATTTTATCAGCTATATTTTGGGGAATTCCGTTACCATTATCTTTCACCCTAATTTCTACCGCATCATTCCCGGGGGCATTTATTTTTTTTGTACTAACAGATACCGCTGGTTCATAACCTTCCGGTTTCATTCTCTTTTTTTCTGCAACAGCGTAAAATGCATTGGTAAATAAATTCAAAAA
>JALYYM010000271.1 GCA_030946565.1 Bacteroidota bacterium
AGCATTTCAAGTTGTGCTTCATCTTCAATCATATCAATATAGCTATGAAGTTGCTTTTTAATATCAGTGTTCAACATGATTCTTTTATTTTCTTAAAGTTAATAAGAATATCAATTGATATAAACAATGGTGTGAAACTACAGCTCACTCAGAGAGATGTGTGGGAAAGATGCCCACAGCACCTAAAAACTATCGCTGGCTAACAAATATAAATTCAAGTTAACCGTTCTATAAAGGGCATTTAAGAAAACGCACTTTCAAACTAAAATTTCTTAAATGTACTTTTACAATTAAATTAAGATTATGGAATTCAAACTTACCGAAGAACAATTGATGATAAGACAGGCTGCGAAAGACTTCGCAATAAATGAATGCCTCCCTGGGGTAATAGAAAGAGATGAAGAGCAAAAGTTTCCACGTGAACAGGTGATGAAACTTGCAGACCTTGGCTTTATGGGAATGATGATAAGCCCTGACTATGGCGGCTCTGGCCTGGATGCCATAAGCTATGTACTTGCCATTGAAGAGATAAGTAAAATTGATGCCAGTACCAGTGTTTGCATGAGTGTAAATAATAGTTTGGTTTGCTATGGTATTGAGGCTTTTGGTTCGGAGGAACAAAAGAAAAAATATCTTACTCCATTGGCACAAGGGAAAAAAGATGGTGAATTATATATAGGGGCATTTTTACTAAGCGAGCCGGAAGCCGGTAGTGACGCCACTTCCCAGAGAACGACGGCAGAAGAAAAAGATGATCATTATTTAATAAACGGCGTGAAGAACTGGATCACGAATGGTAACTCTGCTTCCTGCTATCTTGTGTTTGCACAAACAGATATTGAAAAAGGAAGCCGCGGCATCAATGTTTTTATAGTAGAAAAAAATTGGGCAGGAGTGACGGTTGGCGCAAAAGAAAATAAGTTAGGTATTCGCGGAAGCGACACGCACAGCATTTCATTTACTGACGTAAAAGTGCCTAAAGAAAACAGGATCGGCAAAGATGGCTTCGGCTTTAAGTTTGCCATGATGACGCTTTCCGGAGGGCGTATTGGTATTGCCTCACAGGCTTTGGGCCTTGCATCCGGCGCTTATGAAAGGTCTGTGACTTACGCTAAAGAAAGAAAAGCATTCGGCAAAGAAATAAGTAATCACCAGATCATACAGTTCAAACTCGCGGACATGGCTACACGAATTGAAGCGGCAAGGTTGCTTTGCTTTAGGGCTGCGTGGCAAAAAGATAAAGGGGAAGACTATACAGAAAGCGCTGCCATGGCAAAAGTTTTCTCCAGCGAAACTGCCATGTGGACAACCACAGAAGCTGTGCAAATACATGGTGGCTACGGATTTGTAAAAGAATATCATGTGGAAAGAATGATGCGTGATGCCAAAATAACCCAGATATATGAAGGCACCAGCGAGATACAAAGAATCGTTATAAGCAGGGGAATTTTGAAATAGTGAAATCACTTCGATTTAGTGATGACGTTGTTATTTATCTGAAAAATTATTAAAACAAATATTTTGTTCGATGCCCGTTAATCCAGAATGCTATAAAAAAATAAGGGCTTCTCTTGACAACAAAAAAGTGTCTCTCGTTGCCGTTTCAAAAACAAAACCTTCCGGAGAAATATCTGTGCTGTATGAATTAGGCCAAAAAGATTTTGGTGAAAATTATGTACAGGAATTGACCGAAAAATATGAACAACTTCCCAAAGATATCAGGTGGCATTTTATCGGTCATCTTCAATCAAACAAAGTAAAATTTATTTCACCATTTGTATCACTTATCCAAAGCGTAGATAGCTTTAAATTATTGAAAGAAATAAACAAACAGGCAAAAAAAAGTAACCGTGTTATTAGTTGCTTGTTGCAGGTTCATATTGCAAAAGAGGAAACAAAATTTGGTTTAGATGACAAGGAACTGGACGAAATAATGATGGCAGTAAATCAAAAAGAAAATGATTTAAAAAATATACTTATAGAAGGCATGATGGGAATGGCTTCTTTTACCGAAAAGATGGAAATAGCAAAGACAGAATTTCAACACCTCAAAAATTTGTTTGATAAATATTCCTCAACACAAACTGAAAATTGTCATCTGAAAATTCTCTCAATGGGCATGAGTGGCGATTATGAAGTTGCCATTGAAGAGGGAAGTAATATGGTAAGAATTGGCAGCCTTTTATTTGGAGAAAGAGGTGCTTAGCGATATAACGAAAGATGTTTTGAATTACAGAGGAATATGCATTGCTTTAAACCAGGTAATTTGTCTTTTGGCAAAATGCCTTGTATTCTTTTTAATTTTTTCTATCGCTTCATCAAGCGGAATGTGAGCGTCCATGTAGTCAAATAATTCTTTGTAACCCACTGTTTGTAATGCATTCAAGCGCCTGAAGGAATATAAATCTTCTGCTTCTTTAAGTAATCCATGCTGCATCATTTCATCTACCCGCTCATTTATCCTTTTGTATAAATCACTTCTTGGTATTTCAAGATTGATCATTTTTATTGCAAATTCTCTTTCGGTTTTCTTTCCTGATTGAAAATCCAAAATAGAATTGCCGGTTGATAATTTTACTTCCAATGCCCTCATAAGCCGTTGTGGATTTCCCGTTTCGCCAAAGGAAAAATATGCGGGATCCTTTTCCTTAGTTTCCTCTTGAAGCCATTGCAATCCCTTCGTTTTATAATTTTCAATGATCTCTTTTCTTATCGTATTATTTACTTCAGGCACATCATCAAGGCCTTCGCAGAATGCTTTAATATAAAGGCCCGTGCCTCCAGCCATTACCGCAAAATCATTTGTTTCGAAAATTTTATTAACTGCAGCAAGCGCATATTGCTCAAACACTTTCACATTTACTTCATCGTGAATAGAATGCGAATTAATAAAGTAATGATGAACGGAATTTAATTGTTCTTCCGAAGGTTTAGCTACACCTATATTCAATTCTGCGTAGCATTGCCGGCTATCTGCAGAGATAATTTGCGTATCATATTTTTTTGCAAGGCCAACGGCGTAGGAAGTTTTGCCAACTGCTGTAGCGCCGCATACAATAAAGCATGTTTTATTTTTCATTTAAACTGATGGGAAATGCAAAGCCTCGAAATACCGGGTAGCTGGGGAAATTTTTTTGGAAATTTTAAATTTCGTCTGGAGTCGTATCCTCCCCGGTAGTTTCATCATCATCTGCCTCTGCGGTTTCACCTTCTTCGCTATATCCTTCGGGAAGCACAAGGGTATTGATGTCGTATTTTTCCTCTATCTCAGCAAGCTTTTCATTGATGAGGCCTTTGGTACCATACTGGCTGGGGCCAATGCCTTCATTGCGTATACACGAAGGATAAGATTGCCTGGCATCTTCTTCTTTATTTACATTGATGAGTTCAACCCTAAATGTCCAGATTTTATGAAAGTCGTACACATAAATAAATTTCTGATTGGGATCATGAATCTGTTTGCCCACCAATGCTTCTTTCATTAGCAATGGTTCCGCCTTGTATTGTTTATCATATTTTTCCAGGGTTATTTCTTTGCCTCTTTGCCAGCTATCATTGCTGCGATAAAATGTAGCGCTGTGTTTGGAATCAAAATCAAAACATTTCAAAATCATATTGTGCAGATCAAAAAATGTTTGATTGTGTTTAATAACAATATCCCTGTACACGCTGTCATCATCTTCCCAATAAACCCTGAATTTTAATATAGCCATATCACGAAATTAATGCTTAGTCCTGAAAATTTAATATTCAAAAACGCAACATATAAAATTGCACTTTAATTTTTTTGCTTAACACCCAATTCTCTTGCCTTATGCAACATAAAGTTGAAAGCTGCTTCATATTCATTAGG
>JALYYM010000733.1 GCA_030946565.1 Bacteroidota bacterium
AGGGAATTCAGTATGCTCAACTGTATGGGCAAGCTGGAACACAATACTTATTACAAACCCTGTAACCATTGTGATGATAAGAAATCCTAACAGCCAGGTAACAAAGCCTAATAAATAAATCGGCAGCCCGACGAACATAAATGCATAAATAACTTTAGCTGCCCAAAAAGAAATGTGCTCTCTCACGGTCATTTTCCTCAAATCAACATTTCCTATTTTACGGGAAAAGTATTTTTTATAATCAGTCATAAAAATCCATGCTATGTGAAGTAAGGTGTACAAAAACCAAAAATAATAGTGCTGGAATTTATGCATCTTATATTTTTTTTGGGTTGTTGCAAACCTAAGCCAGGGACGGGCTTCTATATCATCATCTACGCCATCAATATTCGTGTATGTGTGGTGAATAATATTATGCTTCATATTCCACATAATAGCGCTTGCGCCAAGAAAATTCAAAGAAAAGCCAGCCATTTTATTTACAGCTTTGAACCTGCTAAAACTTCCGTGAGCGCCATCATGCATTACATTAAAACCAATAGCTGCGGTTAACCCGCCAAACAAAACGCATTCAGGAATGGCAAGCCAAAGTACCGGGGTAAAAAATACAAGATGTATGTAAAGCAACACATAACCGAGGCAGAATAAAATCGCTTTGATAAGCAACGCATTGTTACCTGTCATTGGTGTTTTATGTTCAGTGAAGTATTGATTTACCCGCTTTTTAAGTTCAATGTGAAAATCACCTTTGCCTTGTAGGAATTTTGGAGTTGCCATGTTATTTATTATTAGTGTTATTGTGTTATTATGCTATTATATTATTCTGCATTAGTAACGCAGATTATTTTTTTTAAGTATTTTAAATCAATGCATCGAAGGAATTAAAACCTATCATCTTCTTTGAAATAAATCCTTCTGCATGTTTTACTCCAATCATTTTACCAAACATTTTTGAGCGGTTTATCACACTTTCTAAAAACTCCGGCGACGAGATATATGTTTGCGGCTCTTTATCATCTTTTTCACCATTATAAAATTGGGTGCTAAAGGCTTCAATCGCCTCAACCTTTTTATCAAACACCTCAGAAATGTCAACTACAAAATCGGGCTTAAAATAAGTATCCTGTATGTAGTGGAAAACATGTTTAGGCCTCCATTCCTGCTGCTCCTTATTTTCATCAAATGTTTGAATTTTTCTCAGGCCGGATAAAAATGCAGCATCATTTACCAATAACGCCGATCTCCCATGATCCGGATGCCTGTCTTCAAGGGCATTACAGATAATAATCTCCGGCCTGTATTTTCTTAATGCCTGTATTATTTTTCGTTGATTCTCTTCGTCATTTTTAAAAAAGCCGTCTGCCATTTCAAGGTTTTCTCTTATGTCAACTCCTAAAATCGCAGCGGAATTGGCCGCTTCTTCTTTCCTTGTCTCAGCATTGCCACGGGTACCTAATTCACCTTGGGTGAGATCTATAATACCGACTTTTTTTCCATTTTTCTTTTCTACGAGAAGGGTTCCGGCGCAACTTAACTCAATATCATCAGGATGTACGCCAAATGCCAGGAGATCTAATTTCATTCCAGGAATAAAAATAAATTTTTTTGAAAACTTAAAAAGCTAAGAAGTGGCGAAGGTACGCTAAAAACGAGCGTAAATGAGCTATTTAAGGATTAAATGTGATATAGACAATATGTGATATGCGGAGACTTTTTTAATGGTCAATAGTCATTGCTCATTAGGTCAATAGTTATGAGGTCATTGATCAATAAGTCAATGGCTAACTGAAAATTATTTCGAACATTAAAATTGACTATTGATTTTGATGTTAACTAATGACCCATTGACCTTTTGACTTATTGACAAAATCAGCCAGGATAGCCATACATTCTTCTAACCTCTTTTACAATGGATTCAATCTCGGCATCTTTGCCTAGAGCCTCGTATGGCTGTTTAAGATCACTGCCGAAGAAGAAGGCCACCGTTTGCCAGAAACGGGCACTGAAGCCACCTTTGAGCTCTTTTAAAATATCATAGCAATTCGTACCACCGCTTTCACGGTTGATGAGTTTCATTAAAACTTTACCCTGGTAGACCGATAAGTTCGTTAACGGATCAGTAAACTCTTTCTTCAATTCTTTCTCACGGCTATTAATATACGCAGTTACAAATTTTTTGTCGGTGCTGGATGATATGTGCTTTTCGATATCATTGAACACCACACCTGCCCGAAGAGCGTAAGGATAAGTAACATATACAGCATTTCTCAGGCGTGTCCATTTTGCTTTGGCGGCCGGATCTCTTTTCCATACGTAAACTCCTGCGAGTGTTTTTGCTTCAATAGTGTCGCCTTCAAATATAACGGCAACGGATACTATAGTATCATTAACGCCGTAGTTGCTCTGGGCTTTTAATGAATTTGTATTAAAGAATAAATGAAACACAAGCAGTAAACAAACTAGGCCGGTATGTTTAAACATTTTATGCATGTTAACTGTAAATTTATCCTCAAAATTTTAGTGCGCAAATATTTTATTGCAAAAGATTGGCTAAAAGTTCTAATTAATTATTAGCGATCAAAAACATGTAAAATAAAGCAGCCAGCACCATTATTACGGACAGTGCCGTAACGAAGTTAGCTGCTTTTAATCTTCGTGTCATTGAAACAATAAATCCACAAGCCATAATTAATAAGCCCACCCACACAAGATTTATATACGGAAAAACGTAGGCCTTGAGTGTAATAAAGTTGGTAAGGCTTTCAGATTCTTTTACACCAATCTTGAATTTCTTGTCATTAGTAAGCCCGGAAAAGCTCAGGTATAAATTTTCCCTTGAAAGCGTATCGTCTATAAAATTGACTTGTTGGTTGATAACCGAGATTGCGGGATACGCTTTATGTTTTGTGCTGTCTTTGCCAAACACGGTGATATCTGCTACCAGTGCGGTGTCTGTAGAATTAAAATGAAAACGCTCGTTATCAGGGTTTTTAAGAATGCCGTTTAGAATTAAAAATCCGTGGGAATAAAACGCCGTGTCATTTATTGCCATTTCATGTACAACAAATTTCGCCGTATCCTTTTCTGCCGCAGGAACCGATATAGTGGATATATAAGTGAACACATCGTGTGTAAGATAATGCCTTGTGCCCGGGTTAGAACTTAGGTTATTATCCTTCATGCGATACGCATCGGGCGACAAAATAAAATCTTCATTTATCTTCCCGGTGGAGCTATCAATTTTTTGAAAATGAAGATTGTAAAAAGTTCTTGTTTTTTCTTTTGCTGCCGAGTCGTCGAGGTAAGTCACTGTATACTTCCCCATTTGCGTAGGAACCTCTTTTAATAAAGTAAGATTCTCCAAAGGATTTTCTGTTGACCTTCCGGTAGGATCCTTTTCAAAAGGAACAAACAAACCTGTCTTCCTGTTGTCGCTTATTACCTGTTTGTTCCCGGAGGAGATCAGCATGCCTGCTATCATCAATGTAAACCCAAGATGCGCAATCGCTCCACCTCCCGCTTTTAGATTTCCTTTTAACACTGTTTTTAAATAAGCAGCGTTTGCAATCACGGCAAAAATGGAAGCAAACAAGGCAAGGTAGATCGCAATTAAAAAACCAGGGCCTTTCTTGTTATATTCTATTGGATAAAATATTGCGAGGAGCACTGAAACAATAATGGCAATGCCCAGTGGCCAGGTTATTTTTTTTATTAAATATTTTTTGTCTGTGTTTTTATATTTAAAATATTGAGAAAATGCGGTGAGCAAACCAATGATAAAAGCAACCAATACCAACACTTTATTATAAGTGAATTCCCGGTCCTGGGGATCGGCAATGTTTGTTCCGAAAACCTTATTGTAAACCGGCATGGAGGTAACTGCGATGATAAAAAGTGCCGAGAGGAAAAAGATAAGCGAACCAATAAACATCCAAAATTCCCTTGATGAAATGTTTTCCTCTTTCTGTATGGACGGAATTCTTTTATAGTTGATTATAAAAAGAATGGCCAAAGGCACTGTGAGTGCAAGTACATATATACCAATCAGTACATTCATAGCCAATCCAGCTTCAGTAAAGGAGTGTACAGAAGTGTCACCTAAAATTCCCGTCCGCGTAAGAAACGTGGAGTATAAAACAAAGAAGTAACTTAATATAATGAAGAGGTAAGAAGCTCTTAAAGCATTCCCCGTGGCATTGTAAATCGCCATGCAATGCAAGCCTGCAATCATAATCATCCACGGAACGAGTGCTGCATTTTCTACCGGATCCCACGCCCAATAACCACCAAAGGAAAGTGACTCGTATGCCCACTTTCCACCCATCATTATGCCAACGCCTAATACACAACCACTAAATAAAGCCCATGGCAAAGCGGGTTTTACCCAATCGCCAAATTGTTTTCCATTAAAAGAAGAGTAGGCAAAAGCCAATGGAACGATCGTACTGGCAAATCCTAAAAACAACACAGGTGGATGTATTACCATCCAGTAATTTCTCAGCAAAACATTCAGGCCAATACCATCTTTAAGAAAATCCAGGTAGTTTGGCTGGCTAAAAATAGGCCCGTTTATTTCGTTGCGGGTAAGAACAAATGCGCTGCTGCCGATTCGCACATCAAAAATATAAATGCCCACGATCATTAGCAACAGTATAGCCTGTGCACAATTTATAATAGCCAATACCGGCGCTTCTCTTTTTTTACTCGTAAAAATAAGTATGGTTCCCAATACGGCATGCCACAGTGTCCATAGTAGAAAGCTTCCTTCCTGGCCTTCCCAAATGCAGGCCAGCAGGTACTTTGGCTCAAGCTCCTTGGAGGCATGCTTGTATGCATACAGGTATTCAAAATAATGATTGGAACAGATATAATAAATGGTAGAAAAAATAGCAATGAGTGAAAATAGTTGGATGAAGAAAGCGCCTCTTGCAAATAAAATCCATTTGCGTTTTTCATCTTCGGATATTATTTTGGAAGCAGTGAAATAAGAAATCGCGGATACTAACGATGCGATAAAAGCAAGCAATACAAAAAAATGGCCGATCTGTCCGGGTAATAAGTGTTCACCTTCAAACTTCATGTAGCAGTCTTAATATTGTGTAACTGTTTTCTCCAGTTGTTTTTTATCGTCTTTATATTTCGACGGGCATTTAAGTAAAATATTATCGCACTCGAATATTGACCCTTCCATTTTTCCTTTTAAAACTACTCTTTCACTTTGCTCAAGTTCCGGTGGTTTCGTATTGCGATAGATAACCTGGGTGCTTCCACCAAGGCTATCAACTGCATAAAAAGAAACATAGTTCGGATCTTTAATAGCATCGTATTGTATGGGCTTTGACTTATCAAGCCTGGCAATAAGGTGAACGTATTTGCCCTGTTTTGCTTTAGCAGATTCAATGGTATCGTACGTTGAGAAATCTACCGAATACATTAACAGCACACCAATTGCCGCAGCAATGGCAATTAAAATAAGAATGCTTGAGGTTTTCATTTTCTGATTTTTCTGGTGGCAAAATTACTTCAAAAAGAGTTAGGATGTGCGGTGTTGAATGATTGGGTAGGAGTGATGAGGTATGAGTGATGAGGTACAGGGAACCAGCCAGTATCGGGTATTAGGGTTATGAGCTATTTACAACAAATTTTAGATACCAGTCCTAACCATCAACTCAGACTGTGACTCACCGCCGATAACTCGTCACTCATCACTGATAACTTGTCATTACCTAAAATAGCTTGACTCCAAACGTCAAGTATCAATGTCAAAATCAACTGCAAAGAAAGAGATTATTAGTGGGAAATATAATCGTTATTTTAGTGAAGCTTTTAAACGGGAAAAGAT
>JALYYM010000745.1 GCA_030946565.1 Bacteroidota bacterium
GCGGTGCAGAATAGAAATCCACGCCCTGGTTTATATTGCTTGCCTGGTAATCTGCATTTACTTCAGGATCCCATCCTTTATAATTCGTTATAGTAAATAAATTTTGCGCTCTAACGTATATGCGTACCCGTTCCAGTTTAACCTTGCTTATTAAGGATGCAGGCAGCGTGTATCCTAAAGAAACAGACTTCACTCTTAGATATGAACCATCGGATATATAACGGCCGGATGGATCAGTGCCATTTGCAAAAAATAATCTTGGCTCCGGAACATTTGTTATGTCACCAGGTTTTCTCCAGTAGCTTAACTGATCTATGGTTTGGTTATCATAACCGTTGCTTGCGTTAGAAGACATATATTGTCCGCCACCATTATAAATTTGGTTACCTGATACACCTTGCAGTAAAACGTCAAGATCTATTCCTTTGTAAGAAACTGTATTGCTGAATCCATAAATGAAGTCAGGATTGGGATCGCCGATTACTACATCTGCAGCGGCATTGTAATCGTTAGTCGTTGTGCGGTCGAGACCGCCGCCATTTGCTTTTGGTGTGTTCTTATAAAACAAAGCGTCTCCATTTTGCGGATCCGCTCCTGCAAACTCCCGGGCTACAAACACGCCAAGTGGCTGCCCTTCCATTGCTTTGTTTTGACCATCGCCTATTACCTGACCTCCAAGATCCGTTATCTTGTTCCTGTTCAGACTGAAGTTTATATTCGATGTCCATCTAAAATTTCTTGAAGAAACATTGATAGTGTTCAGCGTAATTTCCAAGCCTTTATTATTCAGCTTCCCTATGTTTTCATATTTGGTAGAGAAACCCGAGGTACCTGGTACCTGCTTGTTTAGTAATAAGTCTGTTGTTAACCTTTCATACACATCAAATTCCAGGCTTAGGCGGTTATTCAAGAATCTTGCTTCAAGCCCAAGGTCAGAAGCCCTTGTGGTTTCCCATTTAAGATCCGGGTTGGCTAGCTGTGAAGGCCTTTGACCGGCAATGCCACCGTAGGCAGCATCTCCGGTGTATAAGCCCCTTGCGGCGAAGTCGGGTATAGCCTGATTACCTGTTAACCCATAGCTTGCCTTGAATTTAAGAAAGTTTAGCCATTTTGTATTCTCCAGGAATTTTTCTTTTGTCACTATCCAGCCCACAGATGCGGCTGGGAAAAATCCATAACGATGGTTGGTTCCAAATCTTGAAGATCCATCAACCCGGCCATTTAGCGATACAAGATATTTATCGTCATACTTATAATTAGCTCTTAAGAAATAGGATAAAAGAGTATTCTCACTGGCGGCTGAAGTTGCATCAAGCTTTTTAGCTGCACTTGATAATTTCTTAAAAGCATCACTGGGAAAATCCTGCGCAGTGGCTCCTGAACTTGATACTGTTCCTTTTTCATAACTCATACCCCCTGTAAGATCGAGGACATGCAAATTATTAAAGCTGGTGGTGTAGTGAAAATAATTGTTAGTATTAACATTCAATACCTGTGTAGTAAGCAGGTAGCCATACCCGTTAGGTACGCCAACATCACGCACAGTTAGTTTGCCGCGGTACGCTTCTTCGGTTTGATTTAGCTGGTCAACTCCAAATTCTGTACGGAAGGTCAATCTTTTCGTAAGCGTAATGTTACCATAGACATTGCCAATTGTCCTGTTCACCAAAGTATGGTAAAAAGCATTATCCGCACTTATTAAAGGGTTGTAATAAACAGGATACCGGGTATTAGGATTTCCTGTAGCCGTGTCCAGTTCACCACTAATTAACCCGGTTCTTGGG
The DNA here is from genome assembly GCA_030946565.1 of Bacteroidota bacterium. The sequence continues at coordinate 1,785 of JALYYM010000745.1, forward strand.
TCAATTACGGGAGTAATAGGGGAAAGCGCAATGATCTGTAAAGGCGTTGAAAACTGGTCATCATTAGATAAGCGATAATTTTGTGAACGGGCGAAGCTCATATTTATGCCAATAGACAGCCAATCCTTTACTTGTTGATCAAGGTTAAGCCGCCCATTATATCTTTTAAAAGAATTCTTAACAAGTATGCCTTGCTGGTCAAGATATTGGCCGGATGCATAATATCTTGTTTTATCGTTACCACCGGAAAAGTTAAGATCATATTGAGAAATGGGAGCACGTTGGAAAGATTCATCCTGCCAATCGGTATTTATTTTTGCAGTTTTCCAGTCGTCGTTGCCTGCTGAATATCTTGTTAAGCGGCTTTCAACCGAGCTTTGGTAATGATCCAGCGCATCCTGCAAGGTATTATAATAACCTGCAGCAAAGTCTTGTTTAGCTGCACCCACACCTGCTGCAAGCTCCATATCAATGTATTGTTGCGCATCTAAAAATTTTCTCCTGTTGGTTGGTTTTTGGAGACCGGTATAATAGCCCAATTCTATCTTTGATGTTCCGGCTTTTCCTTTTTTAGTCGTAATTAGAACGACGCCATTAGATGCCCGAGACCCGTAAATAGCCGCTGCAGACGCATCTTTTAAAATATCAATAGATTCTATATCATTCATATTTAGGTCTGCAAGAGGGTTGGTGGTGGCCCCATTATTAGAAAGGTCAGATGTAATTACAGGTACGCCATCAACTACATACAAAGGCTCGTTGCCGGCAGATACTGAAGATGATCCGCGTATGCGGATATTAATGCCCTGGCCAAGTTTACCATTTTGCTGCTGCACCAGCACACCTGCGGCTCTGCCCTGAATAGCGCTTTCAAAGCTGGTGGCCGGTGTATTGCTGATCTCTTTAGCACTTACTTTTGAAACAGAACCCGTGATGTCTCTTTTTGTATTGGTTCCATAACCAACCACCACTACTTCATCAAGATTTTTCGTTTCACCGGGATTAAGTGTGATGTTGGCTACCTCGCCACTTGCCGTCACTTCCTTGTTTTCATACCCGAGGGATGTAATTACAAGTACCGTACTTCCGTCCGGCACTTGAATGCTAAACATTCCGCTTTTATTAGATGAAGTACCAAGGTTGGTTCCTTTTACAATAATGGAAGCATTAGGAATTGCTTCTTCAGTCTTTGCATCAGTAATCTTTCCTGATATAGTTTTTTGGGCTACTGCAGATATTCCCGGGATAAGGAAAATAAGTAGCAGGAAAAATAGAATTTTTCTCATGATTAAGTTTTTAGTTTTAGATTTTGATTTAAAGATTAAGGGAAGTTAAAACGAAATCCAGAATTTGCTTCTAAAAAATTCTCAACATAACGGTGACAAATATGTTTGAATTTTCCAAAAAAATAATTTTTTGTTGGAGAAGATTTATATGTTTTGTTATTTAAAATAACTGGCGCTAAGAGCAGTAAAAATCGCACACACTAACTTACTTAAACTAATAAAAGGAAGGATATTGATTTAACTTTTAGGTTTGTATTAAAATTTGGTTTCAATAACCCAAGGCATTACCTTCGCACCTCAAAATCGCGAAGTAGAGCAGCGGTAGCTCGTCGGGCTCATAACCCGAAGGTCGGAGGTTCGAACCCTCCCTTCGCAACAAAAGCCGGATCGTAATTGATCCGGCTTTTTTATTTATATGATTTACCAGGGCATTCCCGGAATTCATAATACTTTAGCACATGCAAAAGTTTTTATATAAACAAAATATGGGAAAATGGATATTAATTCTCACGCTTTTTACAACAGTTTCATGCAAGTCTAAAATAAAAGAAATCCATGATGATGTGTATTCCCGTCACTTACAGAAACATATTCAGCTTAGTATCATCAGCACCCCGCCGCCCGATGATAAAAATTCATTTAATCTTTTATTATTAAATGACGGGCAGGATATGGAAAAGCTGCGGGTGAAGAAAATAGTTGACAGTCTCTACAAAAAGAAAATGATTCAGCCGCTAATTATAGTTGGTATAAATGCATTGAACCGCGAAGAAGAATATGGTGTTGCAGGATATCCCGATTATCAAAAGAACGGCGCCGCTGCAAGCAAATACGCTGACTTCATTGATAATGAATTATATCCTTTTATAAAAAAAATGTCGGGCGTAAGAAAATTTAAATCTGTCACTATTGCCGGCTTTTCATTAGGTGGTGTTTCCGCTTTAGATTTTGCCTGGAACCATGCTGATAAAATTGATAGGGTCGGTGTTTTCTCTGGCTCGTTCTGGTTAAGAGACAAAGATCAAACTGATCCAACATACTCAGATGATAAAGACAGGCTCATCATAAATAAAATAAGATCATCACGAAAAAAACCACACCTGCAATATTGGTTTTATGTGGGAGACAATGAAGAAACCGCCGACCGCGACAAAGATGGAATCATTGACGTGGTTGATGATACTAAAGATGTAATTGATTTAATCAAACAGAAAAATGTTAGCGGCTCAAACGATATATTCTATACAGAAGTAAAAGAAGGGAAACACGACTACAATTCATGGAGCGCCGTCTTTCCCAGGTTTCTTATTTGGGCCGATGGTCAATAATAATTTTTCTTTTTAATAGCCGGCATTTTGTTAATCCCGCAGAAGAATATTACTTACAGGCAACAATTCTATTGGGTATATTTCAAAGCGGAATCGATAGTTTACCGAAGCATGAATTTTATTATTTTACCATTAATAAAGAAGATAATTTTTTAAAAAAAATTCTAAAAAATATTTCTCAGATTCGTTTATTCATGATTCAACATCCAAAGAAGGCAGGTAAGGGGGAGGTAAAATGCAGGCATTAAAGCGAATACTTATCACTCTTCGCATGCAAATATGAAATTGAAAATGTGGAACCGGGTTGGCAGATATTTTATTAGCGACAGCTTATTTTTTTCTCCCCACAAATCGTATTACCGAACCTGTACCATTATGAAATAAACCTTCATTCAATTCAATTTTCTTTTTCTTTTAACTCGATAATTTCATAATTGGCAAAGTCCGATTGTATCCCGTCAATGGAGAATAACGTCGCTATGTCTTTTGGCCCGCCAACTTTTTCATTCATGGCAATGTATGCAAGATGCTTTTTACTAATAGCTTCTCAGAGACTCGAACACGAAACCTCCGGTGAAAAATCGGGATGCACTGCCAACTGAGTTACGAAGTGATTTGTACTAAGAAAAATAGAGAAATATAAAGGCGCTTGTAGCAGTGGTTTAGCTAATTCATTAAACCCCAAAGGAGGTTCCGCAACCGCAGGTAGTACTGGCATTAGGATTATTAAAAGTAAATCCCCTGGAGTTTAACCCTCCTTCCCAATGAACTTCCATATTGGTAAGGTAAATACTGTGTGCAGGATTTATAATGCACGGAATGCCTTCGATTTCAAAATCTTCATCTTTCTCAGTCTTCGTCTCAAAATCAAGTACGTAAGTCATTCCTGAACAACCTCCACCTTTCACACCCACACGTAAAAATTTTTCATTATCAAAACCTTCTGCATTCATTAATCTTTGAATTTCACTTACGGCTCCGGGAGTAAAAGTTACCGGTGTTTTATTAATAGTTTCCATAAATTATTTATTTAGACAAGATACGATATGAGCTTGCTGAGCGTTATTTATTTCAACAAAATATTAAATCTTTTCGCCTGCAAATTTACAAACCTTTGCTGACGGAATAAGTATTTTTGCCTTAAATTATCATAATGTCAATATTCGAAACCATATTTGTTATCCTGATGGGCGTACTGTTTTTGGCGACCATTTGGATGATCACTGAGTTTACTTCCATAAAAAAAGATATAAAAGAAAGAACAGGCATAAACCCCGAAACTTTAAAACTTCGCCTGCAGGCTTATGAAAGGCTTACTCTGCTTGCAGAGAGAATTTCTCTGCAAAACCTGATATCTCGTACACCAAACGCAGGCCTTTCGAGCCGCCAGATGCAACTTTCTTTGGTAGATGCAATAAAGCAGGAATACGATTATAATATCAGCCAGCAGGTATATGTTTCCACCGAGGTTTGGAAAGCAGTAAACAATCTTAAAGAACAAAATATATACGTCGTAAATCAACTTGCCTCCACCCTGCCCTTCAAGGCATCAGGCATGGATCTTAATAAGCAGATCATTGATTTTCTCATCAACAACCCAAAAGCTGCCCTCCATAATATTGTACTGGATGCCTTAAATTTTGAAGCAAAGAAAATTATGTGATTTCTTTGCCCAATATTCAAGCAACTCCGATGAAAAAAATTTATACAGATTCCGGCATTGAGATTAAAAGGCTTTACCTGCAGGACGATGTTTCTAAAAACGAGATTGAAGAAGACCGGCCCGGGGAATTTCCATTTACCCGCGGTGTACAGGCTGATATGTACCGGGGCCGGCTCTGGACGATGCGCCAGTATTCCGGCTTTAGTACAGCAGAAGAAAGTAACAAGCGCTATCATTATCTTTTATCACAGGGTGTAAGTGGCCTAAGCGTTGCCTTTGATCTACCTACGCAAATAGGCTATGACAGCGATCATCCGCTTTCAGAAGGTGAAGTAGGGAAAGTAGGTGTGGCTATTGATTCTATCGAAGACATGGAAGCGTTATTCAAAGATATCAGGCTGCAGGATGTTTCCACCTCAATGACTATAAACGCAACGGGCTTCATACTACTTGCATTTTATGTTGCACTGGCAAAAAAGCAAGGTGCAGATTTAACTAAACTTACAGGCACAATACAAAATGATATCTTGAAAGAATACGCCGCCCGTGGTACATATATTTATCCGCCAAAGCCTTCCATGCGCATCATCACCGATATTTTTGAATGGTGCAGCAAGGAACTTCCGAAATGGAATACGATATCTATTTCAGGTTATCATATACGTGAAGCGGGCAGTACCGCCGTGCAGGAAATTGCTTTTACTTTAGCCAACGGAAAATCTTATTTACAAGCGGCCTTGCAAAAAGGATTAAATATTAATATTTTTGGGAAACGTTTATCTTTTTTCTTCAATGCCCATAATAATCTTTTTGAAGAAGTAGCAAAGTTCAGGGCGGCGCGGAGAATGTGGGCGAAGATTATGAAAGATGCAGGCGCCACTGACCCAAAGGCAATGTTGATGCGCTTTCACACACAAACCGGCGGCAGCACGCTGACCGCCCAACAACCATTGAATAACATAAGCAGGGTAACGGTGCAAACACTGGCAGCAGTATTGGGAGGCACGCAAAGCCTGCATACTAACGGTTATGATGAAGCGCTTAACCTGCCTACAGAAGCGGCAGCAGCAACAGCCTTAAAAACACAACAAATAGTAGCCTGGGAAAGTGGTATTGCCGACACGGTAGATCCGCTTGCCGGAAGTTATTTTGTAGAAAAGCTAACCGACGAAGTAGAGGCCGCCGCCTGGAAAATTATAGAAGAGATAGACAAGATGGGTGGAAGCGTTCAGGCAATAGAGCAGGGGTTCATCCAAAACGAAATTGCTAAAAGTGCGTATGTGTATCAACAACGGATTGAATCGGGGGATAAAACAATTGTAGGTGTTAATGCGTTTACCGGTGGAGAAGAGATAGCTCCGCCGTCATTTAAGATTAACGAAGCAATACGCGAAGTGCAGACAGGCAAGCTTAAAAGCCTAAAGCAAAAAAGAGACAATGAAAAAGCGAAGGCATGCCTAGAAAAAATAGCGGCGTGTGCAACTAATAATGATAATTTAATGCCTACAGTGGTGGAAGCCGTGGAAAGTTATTGTACCCTTGGGGAGATTTCAGATACGCTTCGGGAGATTTTTGGAGAATACAAACAAATTTAACTGTTACTATATGAAATGTTTTTTACTTTTTGTTTTCACTTTATTTTTCGTTAATGCCAATGCCCAGAAGTATGCGTTGCTGGATAAAAGCCTTGCTACGCCTGTCAATTATACTGATCACGTGACTTCGGCAGATAAGTTTAAAAAATTGTTTCCCGTAGAAAAAAAATACTTACCCCAGTTTATAAAGGCGATAGAAGAAATTTCTAAAAAGCTTGAATCAAAAGGGCCCAAAGGCATAGCGAAGCAGTACCAAATTGGTTGTGTAAAATTTACAGGACTCACTGTTTCACTAGCCACCGGCGACAGGCTGGATTATGTGCTTACTTCTGATTGCGATAACCTCAAAATTTCATTGCACCTCTGTGATGCGAAATACAGCAATGCAAATAATATTTTCTTTATCAATACATTTATAAAGTATATAGAAGATTCTGTTGCCAAATAGTATTTACGGTGTAGGCCTAAGTGAATTGGATAACCCTAATTAAGGTCGGGTAAATGTGTAAACAAATTGACTATAAACACACAACTGCATTACAACAATATCCGACATCCGGGGAAATTCAGCCAACAAATAAAAGCCATATATTGTTCCGAAAAGACGGCTCTAATTTGGGCTGCGAACATATCGTCCTTTCGAAGACGAAGAAATCTCCCAAACTAACTACCTAAGAAAAATTTATTGATAGGCATTTATTATCGTAAGCTGTATTTACGCAACCCGCAGTTATCACGTATTTTTTTGTAACTGCCTGAAATGCAGAAGTCAGGTCAAATTTTTTTATAGAATCGGGTAATGTTTTTTAGCGGAAATACAAATATAAGCCCCCATGTTGCAGCGACAATCAGCCAATGCAGGTTCTTCAACCGGCGTTATACCTCAGTTCATCAACCGATCAAAGTTGTATTGACATAGCGCCTTTTATTGGCCCTGTTTTACTCTCAGTATGTAAACTGGTATCAATCCAAGTGCTTCCTTTTGCGTTTTGATAATTGCATTTGAATCCGCTGCTTGCTGCGTTTTGGTAATATTAGTAAGCGGCCGCTAACGTCGAATAGCTAATTGGCGTGCACCCGATTAAGTTCGTCTTCTGAGCCTCTTTCTCTGCTCCTATTTTCTTTAACTTTCTTATTGCCAAACTTTTTGCTATAGGTGAGTTTAAAGGTTGTGACAACAAATCTGACGTTGAGATTTACAACCAAGTTTTGCTGCGGTTGATTAACTGAAGCTTTCAAAGATGGCGGACCTGAAAAATCGGTAACATTAAACGCTAAAGTCCCCCCATTGAGTCCGAGTTTTTTTTGAACGCCGAGGTTTAATGAAGTTGTTGAGGCCGCTTTATAAATTCCGAAGAGACCGCCAGACGTATAAATGCCTGAGATCTCCATAGAAATATTCTTCGGTAAAATAAATGTTTGGGTGGAATTAAGGCTGATGTTTTTTTGTTTGATATTCACTGGCTCACCTTTATAAGAAGCATTTAGTTGCTGCCAATATGCTGATAGATTGTTCTGCATTGTCCACCACGTTTTAATGGTAAAAGGTAATGTAACAGCAATAGCAATTATATCTTTACTCTTTTGATTTTCGGCCGATAGTGTTTGCTTATTGTTAACAGGATCAACGGTGGGAGAAAAATCAGTAATGGTATTTTTTTCTTTTGTGTACGACACGGAGAATACAAAGCGCTTTAACAGGTAATCAACTTTGCCTGCATTAGCAATAGATGGCTGCAGCGCCGGGTTGCCGGAAAATACCGTATTAGGATCTACAAAGTAAACAAACGGAGCCATGTCATTGAAAGTAGGCCGGGTAATGCGGCGGCTGTATGAAAAGTTAAACGAGCTGTTATCATTTACTAACTGCGAAACAAAAATGCTAGGGAACCAATTGCCGTAATGTCTATCTACAATGTTTTTCTTTGTTTCTGAGCCAAGGTTAGAATTTGTGTACTCATATCGTAAGCCTGCTTTAGAAGATGTTTTTTTGCCAAGCTTGATATTGAAAGAAGCATAACCGGCAAAGATGCTTTCATTAAGGTTATAGTTTGATGTAAAATCTTTATCAACTATCCAGCTACTTTGCCTTTCTCTTTCAACCCTTACATCGTTCACGAAATTTGAGAAAGAAGCTTTTACTCCTCCTTCCATATCTATGTTTTTCGTCAATCTTGCTGAATAATCTGCAGTAGTAACCCAAAATTTGATCGGTGTCGTTTTACTGCTTCTTGTTTTATCCATGTACAAAAACACTCCATTGTTGTTGTAAAAATTATTAAGATAGCTAAGCGTATTGGCATCTTTAAAATAAATGTAATCAGCATTAAGTGACAGCTGTTGTTCGTCTTTAAACTTATGCAGCACATTTAAATTTATGCTGTAGTTATCAAGCGGATGCCGCTCCGGATTATTAATAATTATAGAAGTATCTAATGCACCATTCAAGAAAATTTTACTGTAATTAACACCCTTCATTCCATACATATTGCTAAAACCACATACTAAAATTCCTGCGGTAATTTTTTTATCAACTTCATAATCCAATCCAATGCGGGCATCATGATTTCTTCTGAAATCCTTCCTACGGCTTGTCGCTATGTTTTCTATTACATTACTTCCATTGGTTACCTTACGATAAAAATAGATATCTGTGTTAGGGACAGTTCTTATAAAAGAATAATCTCCATATAAATTCAATTTGTTTTTGCGGTGATTGAATGTAATGCTGCCACCTGTAACAGGCCCTCCGCCTATTCCATAACCTGCGGTTGCAGAAATAGCACCATTTGTTCCATATTGGGTGTTTTTCTTCAGCACTATATTTATGAAACCAGCATTGCCTTCTGCATCAAAGTTTGCAGGCGGCGTAGTGATAAGTTCTATCTTTTCAATATTTGCCGAGCTCATTCCAGCAAGCATTTGCAGCATTGCTTCAGGCGGCATGCGGTTTACTTTTCCATTCAATATCAGTACAACGCCATCTTTACCATTCATTGATAATGTGTTATTCTGTTGGTTAACCTTTACCCCCGGAGAGCGCATCAGCACTTCCAGGGCGGTGCTGCCCGTATTGGTTATACTGTTCGCTACATTAATTACCATCCGGTCAATCTTCTGTTCAAACATGGGCTTTTTAGCAGTAACATTCACCGCTTCAAGCCCTGTTATTTTCTGTGATATCTTTAATTCAGGAAGCTCAATATTATCATGCTCTTTTACATTAAAGTTGCCACTATACGCATCTTTAAAACCGGAAAAGCTTGAAAGGATGTAGTAGCGGCCGAAAGATAAATTCCCGAAATGGAATGTTCCTTCTTTGGTTGTAATGGAACCCTTTACGAGTGATTAATTTTTGCGTTTCGCAAAAAAGTTCTTTGAAAATGACACGTAAAAGAGTGAATTTACAACTGCAAAAAGGCAACTTATAGCAGCGTGGCAGTTACTCCCTTAGTGTTTTATATACCT
>JALYYM010000757.1 GCA_030946565.1 Bacteroidota bacterium
TTCCTGTTAGCACTATATTTCCGCCATTTCTCAATCACACTTTCCATGTCGGCAGGAAGCGGGCTTTCAAAACTCATTTCTTTTTTTGTCGCCGGGTGAATAAAACCAAGCTGTTGGGCATGTAGTGCATGTCGTGGGCAAAGGATAAAACAATTTTCCACAAACTGCTTGTATTTTGTAAACACAGTGCCCTTCACGATCCTGTCGCCACCATAGGTGTGGTCATTGAAGAGAGAATGGCCAATGGATTGCATGTGTACTCTTATCTGGTGGGTTCTTCCAGTTTCCAGCCTGCATTCAATAAGCGTTACATAGTTAAATTTTTCCAGCACTTTATAATGGGTAATCGCCTCTTTGCCATGATCACCTTCCGGGTAAGTAGTAAATAATTTTCTAAAGCGCTGATGCCTGCCTACGTATGCGTTGATTGTCCCTTCTTCTTCCTCAAAATCGCCCCACACAAGCGCTACATAACGGCGATGAACAGTGTGATCAAAAAATTGCTTGGCCAGGTGCGTCATAGCTTTGGGCGTTTTCGCCATTACTAAAAGGCCACTTGTGTTTTTATCTATGCGATGTACGAGGCCAAAGCGGGCAAGCTCTTCTTCATTGACTGACGGATTTTGTTGCTTCAGATAATAGGCGATTGCATTAACCAAAGTTCCGCCAGGATTACCGCTGCCGGGATGCACTACCATGCCGGCTTCTTTGTCAACCACCATCACATCCTCATCTTCAAATACAATTTTAAAGGGAATGTTTTCCGGAACTATTTCTGAAGAATCAGGCAGGTGTGTATCATAAACAACAATCCTGTCTTCCGGCCTGATTTTATAATTCGATTTTACAGGTTTATCATTTACCAAAACTCTTTCTGCCTCGATGGCTTGTTGAATTTTATTTCGCGTAGCACCCTCAATTCTATTCATTAAAAATTTATCAATGCGCAGAGGCTCTTGTCCTTTGGCACTTACGATTGTCAGTCGCTCGAAAAGCTCTTCGTTTTCATCGGGGCTTTCGGCATCTTCATTCATTTGACTCACTTGAATAATTTTTAGTTCTTAGTTCTTGCTGCCTGCTTCCTCATACCTGATACCTCATACCTGCTACTTGCTACTTGCTACTTGCTACCTGCTACCTGCTACCTGCTACCTGCTACCTGCTACCTGCTACTTGCTACTTGCTACTCAATTCAAATTATCTTTGCAAATTAAATTGTTTTAGTTTGGATAAACAGAAAGTCATTTTTGAAGACCTTGGCATTATTAACTATAAATCTGCCTGGGACTACCAGGAAGAGCTGGTAAAAAAAAACATTGACATAAAAGTGCAGCACAGGAAGCTAATGCAAAATCCCGGTAATGTATTGCCAACTTTCAATTACGAATTGTCCACTGAAAATTATTTACTCTTTTGCGAACATCCACCGGTTTATACTTTGGGTAAAAGTGGCCATATAGAAAATGTGCTGCTGAATGAAACGGAAATGGAAGAAAAAGAAATTGAATTTTTTAGAACCAACCGCGGGGGCGATATTACTTTTCACGGCTTGCAACAGGTAGTTGGCTATCCAATAATTGATCTTGAAAAGTTTTACACTGATATCGGGAAATATTTGCGCAGCCTCGAAGAAATGATAATACTCACCATAGCTGAATATGGTATAAAGGGCGAGAGAAGCCAGGGTGAAACAGGAGTGTGGATTGAGCCTGGTATTGCAGGAAAGGAAAGGAAAATTTGCGCTATGGGCATACGTTGCAGCCGGTGGATCACGATGCATGGTTTTGCGCTAAATGTAAATACGGACCTGAGCTATTTTAGCAACATCATTCCTTGTGGCATTGTAAATAAGCAGGTAACTTCTATTGAAAAAGAGCTTAATCAAAAAGTAGATTTCCAGGAAGTAAAAGAAAAATTGAAGAAAAATTTTGAGGAAGTATTCAACGTAAATATCACCTCAGTTCATGGCCCTCTTCATTCAGCGCAGGTATAAACTTACCGTCTTTTGGAATATAAACCTTATGCCGTTCTATTAATGCACCATCGCGGGAAAGCTCGAACTTAAAAAGCCCCGAATGCCTAAAATTCACTTTGTCAACCGTTAGATAAGGTTCATCAATTTTTTTTATTTCAAAAAGAAATGTTCCGTCATCTTCAAAAAACTTCACGGAATATTTCTTTTTATTAGCGTCCGGTAAAGAAAGAATCACGTTATAATCCTTGCCTGTATAAACTTCTTTTGATGGAATAAACCAGGTTTGCACTGGTTTATAATTTTCTGAAATGTCAGGCATTACACCCAATGTATCAGGGCCTGGCCGGTGCGATGCTGTAAAAATATAGGTGCCTCCTTCAAAGGAAATAAACAAGCGGTAGTACTGGGCAGGAATAAATTCTTTGGTATCAACAAAGCCATTCGTTGGCGCCTTTACATTTAATACACTACCGATAGTTGTAAAGTTTTTAAGACTGTCGTACGATCGCTGAATACCAATGTACGTAACAGAAGTATAAGGGTTACTCCAAGAAATAAGCGCCTTATTGCTTATTTGTGTAACAGAAATATTGGGCAATGTATCCTGCGAAAAACCTGTTTTTTGAATTATCAAAAAACAAAATAAAATGAAAGCAAACTTATGCATAGGGTGAGGCGAAGCTATTTGTTTTTGTGAAGGGCAAAAATAAATAAACAAAAAATATTTGCTTGTTAATTGTCCGCAGGACTCCTTTTGGAGAATTAAAAATTAAGTATCCCGGGTGGTAACGAATTATTGCCCTGAAGGCCGCCGGTATGAATGCACAAAATACTTGCTCCTTCAGGAAAATAATTTTCTTTTACTAAATCATATACACCAAACATCATCTTTCCTGTATAAACAAAATCAAGTGGAATTTTATTATCTGCATAAAAATCATTCATAAATTCAATTAATTCCGCGGTCTTTTTTGCATACCCGCCAAAGTGGTAGCCAGGAATAAATTTGTATACTGCCGATTCATCAACATTTAATTTTTTCAGCCGACATGCTATATCCTCCATGTTTTTTAAAACGCTAAATCCAACGATGGTTGAATTATTCTTATTACCATTTATTAATCCGGCGAACGTAGTAGCTGTACCTACCGGGCAACAGACATGCGAATAATTTTTTCCATCAAAAAGCTTCATGATATCCTCAGCGCCAAGAGCGCCCTTTGTAGAAAACCCTCCTTCAGGAATGAAAGTGTGATCGCCATATTCATGTAAAAGTATATCCCTGAATTCTTCATTAATATTTCTATAATCGGAGCGGCTAATAAACACAAGTTCCATTTCATTTTCCTTACAAAAGAATAAGGTTGGCGACAAAGAAACTGGCGCCTCGCCGCGTACAAAGCCCACACATCTTACTCCTTCCACTTTACACGCAAACGCGGTCGCAGCAAGGTGATTGGAATATGCGCCCCCAAAAGTTATTATTGTTTTATGTTCAGAATTCCTGGCTTCGTGCAGGAAATATCGTAATTTAAAAGGCTTATTTCCTGATACAATAGGATGGATATCATCAAGCCTCAGCATGGATAAGCTAACTTTTTTTTCATTCCATAAGTTATTAGTCAGAACTTTAATTTCCGGCTGAATATTTATACTGTCATATATTGTTTGCATGTTGTTGCCTATGGCATAAAGTTTCTTGCTTAAATTCGCACAAATTTATTTTTATTTATTTCAATTAATATCTTATTTCAATTATGAAACCAACTCTTTTGATTTTAGCAGCAGGTATGGGAAGCCGTTATGGTGGTATCAAGCAGATGGATGAATTTGGGCCAAGTGGCGAAACCATTATGGATTATTCAATTTTTGACGCAATACAAAGCGGCTTTGGTAAAGTTGTATTTATAATAAGGGAAGAGTTTGCGAAAGAATTTAAAAAAATATTTGAAGAAAAGCTGAATGGTAAAATTGAAACGGATTATGTAATGCAGGAAATGGATTCCTACACCAACGGTTTTCAGGGTACTGGTGACCGTACGAAGCCGTGGGGTACTGCCCATGCTGTATTGTGCGCAAAGGAAGTTATAAAAGAACCTTTTGCAGTTATAAACGCGGATGATTTTTATGGTAGAGATGCATTTGAAAAAGCAGCTAAATTTCTATCAGGTGAAGTTGATCCCGAAACATATTGCATTATTGGTTATGAGCTTAAAAAAACTTTATCAGAGAATGGAACCGTAAGTCGTGGTGTTTGCCAGGTTGATGAAGACGGTAATCTTATAAGTATTGTAGAGCGCATAAAAATATATCCGGAAGAGGGTAGGATAATTTATGAAGAAGGTGACAAGAAAACTGAACTGTCAAATGACACTCCGGTAAGTATGAATTTTTGGGGCTTCGATCCAACCGTGTTTGAATTTATTCAGAATTTATTTTTGAAATTCCTGGAAGAAAATGCCGGTAATCCAAAAGCAGAATTTTTTATCCCTATCCTTGGTGATGCGTTTATAAAAAATGAAGGCTGTGAGATTAAAGTGATCAATACATCAGCCCAATGGTTTGGTGTTACCTATCGTGAAGATGCGCCTGAGGTAAAGGCCAGCATCGGAGCGCTTGTAGAAAGCGGCGCTTATCCTAAAACACTTTGGGATTAATTTATTTTTTGGATTAATGCAGGGTTGATCTGAAACTCATAACTGATAACTCGTAACCAATTAACCAGTCAACTAATTCCCCTTCACCATATACACAAAATCTTCCAGCTTTTTAATTTGCTGTACACGATCAAGTCCCTTTAACGTGTTTGTAAGAGGAAGCTTTATGGTATCTTTCTCAATCACTTCTTTTAAAGCGCTATAAATATTTTTTGATTTTATCGCGAACACGACGCCGTCTGCATTTGTTTCTTTACTGCTTATTATACCTATTATCTCACCATTTTTATTTACGACAGGGCCGCCACTATTTCCGGGATTAACCGATATGCTTACCTGGTAAGAAGTAGTGTCGCCAAAATAGCCGGATTTAGCACTTAGATATCCTTCGCCATACACAACTTCTTCGCGGGGATAGCCTAAAGTAAATATGTGCTCTCCCAACTCTGTAGCAGACTTTGAGAAAGTATATGGAAGACCGGGTAACTTACGAAATGATGTATCTATGATTTTTAAAATTGCCAGGTCGGTTGTTTTATTAGCATACACAGCTTTAGCATAAAATTGCTCACCCTTTTTATTCTCTACTATTAGATTACGGGCATTGTTCACAACATGCGCATTGGTAATTATATAACCTTTGCCGTCAGCAAGAAAACCTGTGGCTCTAAAATTCGCCTCAAACTTTGGCTTTGCGGGAATAACAACAACAGTAGAAGCTACATTCATCTTGCTTTCTATCTGGTTGATTTTATGTTCCATTTTTTGCAGCTTGTTATCAACAAGCGGCGTTATCGAATCAACGTTCTTTTTTTCAGAATAAGAAGAAACAATAGTAGCTGTAGATAAAGAAACAATGCCGGCAATAGAAGCTGCCACTCCTATTGTGCGACGGTACTTACTCCACAAAAACAACACTTTTGTTTTTCCTTTAATATCTTTTTGTAAAATCACGCCTTCATTTATAAGCTTACTTTCTACCTCGCCCAAGGTTTGGCGATAAGCTTTCAGATCGCTCATCTTATCCAGTTCCCCAAGAAAAAAATTATGCTCAGCAACTAACTGGTCTACTTCGGGATTGTTTTTGCGAAGCTCTTCAAAAAATGTTTTTTCTTCAGCGCTCATTTCCCCCTTCCTATGTCTTTCTATTGCGTCAAGAAGTAAATTGTCTTCCATCTTACTCTCCGTTTTTATATTGTAAAAAGAATGTTTTCTTCAATCTTCCCAGGCATTTATATTTCTGGGTTTTTGCATTATCAGCATTTGTATATCCAAAAGCTTCGGCAATCTCAGGCATGGATTTCTTTTGAATATAGAAAGCTTCCAAAATACTTTTACATGGTTCTCCAATTTTCGCTAAAGCTCTCTCCATTATCGTCAGGTCTTCGTTATTTTTTTCATGCTCTTCAATCTCGTCTTCTACAGGTACAGTTTCCAGCAGCATTTCAATCCCCGGATAATGCCTGTTTTCCCTTTGTAGTTTTTTTAGCCAAAGCCTTCGGCTTACCGAGTAGAGATAGGTTTTTATCTGGCATGTTAAAACAAACGACTCCAGTTTAGCTTTTTCAAACAAGACAATCATTGCCTCCTGAAAAATATCTTTTGCATCATCTGCAAAGCCATTATTCTTTAAAACGAATGCCTGTATAGGTGGAAAGTTTTCGCGATAGATGCTTTCAATTACAGCTCTATCATTGGCAGCAACCGCATCTAATAGCTCTTTCTCCTGATCATATATATTCACTCAACTATAATTAATACTTATAATGTGGAAAAGTAACCCAAAATAAATTTCAATTATTTTTTTTAACACTGGGTTACTTTATTGAAAAGATGGTATAAACGTAAAATAATTAATTAAAAAACTAAATTAAGTAAAATGAAAAAAATATTTTTAGCTCTTGCTGTTTCAGCATTCTTTGTAGCTTGTAACGACAGTGCAACAACTGGCACTAC
>JALYYM010000758.1 GCA_030946565.1 Bacteroidota bacterium
TGTTGAATGCATGGTTGCCCTGTGCATAAAGATGTACTTCGATGGGCGCTTTGGCGGCACGGTATTTTTGCAAAAGGCTCACAATTGGCGCAGAGCAACATTCATCATCATTTGCAGCTACCATAAATGCAGGAGGTGCGTTGGAACTTACAGAATCAGGCAGAAATAACGGTCCCGGATACACGAGCATTTGAAAATCAACTTTGGCACTTACCCGTTCTATTGGGTCTGTAGCATTTTTATTTCCTTCATTATTACCATAAGCTACCATTGATACTACTTCTCCGCCGGCAGAAAAGCCAAGGAGGCCTATCTCATTTGGATCAATGTTCCATTCCGCAGCCCTGCTTCTTACAAGGCGCAGCGCCCGTAAGGCATCTTCCTTTGGGTGCTTCTCTACCGAATAGGGTGAGTTCTCTTCGCGGCCCAGGCGGTATTTAAGCACAAAAGCGGTCACGCCTATATTATTCAGATATATAGCCGGGTCAGTGCCTTCAGCATCAATTACTAAAAGTCTGTGGCCACCGCCGGGGCAGATAATAACTGCAGTACCGTTTGCTTTTTCTTTCGCTGGAAAGTAGGCCGTTATGGTAGGATTATTTATATGTTTTACCCAATAATCTTTTGCCTCCTCCGGCTCATTTTTTAATTGTTCAAAACCGGGGGCACCATTTTCCCATAAAGAAATTACCATAGGCTTCGGCTGTGAAGTTGCGCCGGGGGCATAAAAGAGAATCGTTATAAATAATAATAGAACAGCGGGTTTACCCATACAATCAATTTATCTAAAGATAAACGAAAGTGATAAAAGTAGCTGGCCGGGATCTTTCTCTGTTTACCATGATCGTACGTCTTACAACTATCATAGAATTTATTTCACAGCCAATCACATTATTTACCCTAAACTTTTTGCCTTATTTGTTTGAAACAGCTTAAATTTATTGCCACATATATTTCGATTGCTTACTTAATTCCCGTTACTTGTTTTAATAGTTCATTTACCATTCATTTTAAAATATAAATATGCGAAAAAAACAGCAACCATCATCCCGTAGAAATTTTATCAGGCAAATTACCGGCACTACTTTAGCGCTTGGAGCAGGCTCACTTGCGGCCTTCGCCGCTGAAGAAAAGGTGGAAGAACGCACCATTTTATATCAAAAAAAGTTTTCCTCAAATGACAAAGTAAATGTAGCCGCTATCGGTATGGGCATTATGGGAAACAATAATGTAAACACAACTTTAAAAGTTCCCGGTGTAGAGTTGGTTGCGGCCTGTGATCTCTACAAAGGCAGGCTTGAGCGTGCGAAAGAATTGCATGGCGACGGCTTGTTTGTCACTAATGACTATAGAAAAATTTTAGAAAGGAAAGATGTAGATGCTGTAATTATTGCCACCAGCGACCAATGGCATGCACGCATTGCCAAAGAAGCTCTTGAAAAAGGAAAACATGTGTATTGCGAAAAGCCTATGGTACATTATATCAGCGAAGGCATGGGCGTAGTAAATGCACAAAAGGCAAGCAAAAAAGTAATGCAGGTAGGTAGCCAGCGGGTAAGCAGCGTAGTATATGCGAAAGCACATGAATTATATAAATCCGGTGAAATAGGAAAGCTTAATATGGTAAACGCGATCTACGACCGGCAGGATGCCTTAGGTGCGTGGGAATATACAATGCCCACTGATGGCTCGCCTGACACGGTGGATTGGGATATGTATATAAAAGGGATGGGCAACATACCCTGGGATCCTAAAAAGTTTTTCTGGTGGCGCAATTACCGGGAGTTCGGCACCGGGGTAGCCGGTGATCTTTTTGTTCATCTTCTTTCAGGAACGCATGTTATTACAGGCTCAAAAGGCCCCGAAACAATATATGCTGCCGGCCAGCTATGCCATTGGAAAGATGGCCGCAATGTACCTGATGTAATGACCGGCATCATGACCTATCCTGAAACACCCGAGCATACGCCTTTTCAACTAACGCTGCAGGTAAATTTTGTAAGCGGCACCGGCGGTTCTGAAGTGATACGCTTTGTGGGCGATGAAGGTGTGATTGATATTAGCGGTGATGGCTTAACTGTGCATCATAGTAAAATGGCTGAGGCGCCGGGCATTGGCGGGTGGGACGCTTTAACTACTTACCCCAAAGAGATGCAGGAAAAATTAATGCAACAGTACAACCAGAAATAC
>JALYYM010000010.1 GCA_030946565.1 Bacteroidota bacterium
TCCGGCATTGGGTTGCATAGCGTCATCATCCGTTGAATCCTATCTTTGTTTTTATGAATGAGGAATTTCTCGATAAAAAACTCCAGGAAAGAAAACAAGCCAATTCTCTGCGTTCGCTTATTTTAAAGTACGGCAAAATAGATTTTTGCAGCAACGACTACCTCGGTATTGTAAAAAATAATTTACTGCATGCTGAAAAAGAGAATGTAAGCCTTCCTCATAGCAGCACCGGCTCACGGCTACTTTCAGGTAACTACTCATTTATAGAAGAGACAGAAATGACTGTTGCAAGTTTCCATTTGGCAGAGGCCGGCCTAATTTTTAATTCGGGCTATGATGCCAACATTGGCGTGCTGGCTTCCGTGCCGCAAAAGGGAGAAACGATTATTTACGATCAGCTAAGCCATGCATCTATCCGCGATGGCATCCGGCTATCATTCGCGGAGTCGCTTTCTTTTTTGCACAATGATGTAGCCGATCTCGAAAAAAAATTATTAAAAGCATCTGCCGGTTCCGGAAATATTTTCGTTGTTACCGAATCTGTTTTTTCTATGGATGGTGATATGGCGTCACTCGATAAAATATTGATGTTGTGCAAAAAATATAATGCTTTTTTAATAGTTGATGAAGCACATGCCACTGGCGTGATTGGAGAAATGGGAGAGGGGTTGGTACAGCAAATTGGCCTGCAGGATAAATGCTTTGCAAGGGTGCATACGTTTGGTAAAGCTTGCGGCTCGCACGGAGCCATTGTGTTGGGCTCTGGAAAATTGAAGGAATACCTGATCAATTTTGCAAGGCCCTTTATTTACACTACGGCGCTCCCACCCGCTGCAATAGCTGCCGTTGCTGCATCTTACAAGTTGTTTCCAGGTTTGACAAAAGAAAGAAAACAACTGCAGGCGCTCACCGGTTTTTTCAAAAAAAATAATTTTAAATATGAATTGATAAACAGTGAAACGCCTATACAGGGAGTTATTATTCCCGGAAACGAAGCCGTAAAAAAAACAGCAAATGTTTTACAGGAAAATAATTTTGATGTGCGTGCCATCCTATATCCGACCGTTCCTTTAGGCCGCGAACGCTTGCGAATTGTTTTACATTCTTTTAATACCATGGATGAATTGGCAAAGCTTATCGCAATTTTAAATTCAGCGTAAAGCAAGGCCGCTTCTATTTTGGTCAAAATCTTTTATTACTTTACAGCCCCAAATTTAAATATGAGAATAATTCCTTTCGTGATTTTTGGAATCATCACTACCGCCCTTGTTATTATTTTAAATACATCACTGTTGCTTCCGGCGCCTTTGGGAAAGCTAATGGCGCCACAAAGTGGCGTTTGGCAAAATGCAGAACCAGTTGATGAAAACTATTCCGCAGAACTTTCCTTCCCGCAAGTAAAGGGTAATGTAAATGTTTATTTTGATGACCGGCTTGTTCCGCATGTTTTTGCGGAGCAGGAAAATGATGCCTGGTTCGTGCAGGGTTATTTGCATGCAAAATTCAGGTTATGGCAAATGGAATTTCAAACCCATGCGGCCGCCGGCAGGCTCAGCGAACTTGTAGGAAAAAAAACACTTGCATTAGATCGAGATAAACGCAGGCTGGGTATGGTATTCGCGGCAGAAAATTCTCTGAAAGAAATGGAAAAGGATCCTGCAACATTAGCAGAATGTGATAACTACACAGCCGGCGTAAATGCTTATATAGAATCTCTAAACCAGAGCAGCCTGCCATTAGAATATAAATTGCTGGGCTATTACCCTGAGAAATGGACAAATTTAAAGAGCGCCCTCTTCCTGAAATATATGAGCTTTGAACTGGCAGGAAGCGAAAATGATTTTGAAAATACTAATGCCAAATCTATTTTTTCAAGGGCAGACTTTGATAAGATTTACCCGGTTATTATGGACTCGCTGGATCCTATCGTTCCTAACGGAACCGTGTATCCGAAGCCGGCATCGGACCTAAAAATACCAGCCTCTGCCGACTCTCTTTATTTTGGTAAAAAAGATTCCGCAGATATAAAAGAGCAGAAGCCAAACCCGGCCAATGGAAGTAATAACTGGGCAGTGAGTGGTACAAAAACCAAAAGCGGCTATCCCATACTTTGTAACGATCCTCACCTCTCATTAAACCTTCCATCTCTTTGGTTTGAAATGCAAATCGTTACGCCCGACTTTAATGCGTACGGTGTCTCTTTTCCTGGGGCGCCTGCGATCATTATTGGCTTTAATGATAATTGCGCTTTCGGTTTTACAAACGCCGGGCGTGATGTAAGAGATTATTATGAAACAAAATTTCGTGATGATAGTCGTAAGGAATATTGGTTTAATAATACCTGGCGGCCAACAACTTTTAGAGTCGAAGATATTAAAGTAAAGGGTGAGGCTGACTATTTAGATACCGTTGCCTATACTAATATTGGCCCCGTCATGTATGATAAAAGCTATCATGGATTGAGGGAAACCAATAATAAATATTATGCAGTAAGAT
>JALYYM010000028.1 GCA_030946565.1 Bacteroidota bacterium
AAGGTAAAATGTTTTCGCCTCTCGCCTATACACTTGGCTTTGCATTGATAGGCGCTTTACTTTTAACGCTTACCTTTGTGCCGGCATTATCGAGTATCCTTCTCCGTAAGAACGTACGCGAAAAGAATAATCCCATTCCGCTGTTTTTTGAAAGAGGAATTTCAAAACTTTTTAAAGTTACTTACGGTCATAAAAAGGCCAGCATTATTATCGCTCTCGCTATCATGTTGATAACATTTTTTTCAGCCCATTTTTTAGGCACTGAGTTTCTGCCATCGCTAAATGAAGGCGCACTATGGGTAGAAGCGGAATTGCCTATGAGTGTGAGTTTGCCGGAGGCGAATATTATGAGTAATAAAATGATTGAGATCCTGCACAAATTTCCCGAAGTGAAACAAACCCTTGCACAAGTAGGAAGAACCAATGATGGTACCGATCCGAAAGGATTTTATAACGTTCAGACACAAGTAGATCTTTACCCGGAAAAAGAGTGGAAACGAAAAATTACTGAAGATGAACTTATTGCAGAAATGGATAAGCAGTTTCAAAAATACCCGGGCATTGTTTTCAATTATTCGCAGCCAATAAGAGACAATGTGGAAGAAGCGGTATCAGGAGTAAATGCATCTTTAGCGGTTAAGATATTTGGCAATGATTTTAATGAGCTTGATAAAGCAGCGAACGAAGTAATGGCTCAATTAAAAACAGTTCAAGGCATTGAAGATCTTGGCGTAGAAAGAAACCTTGGGCAGCCGGAGTTTAGAATAGAACTAGATCAACAAAAGATGGCCCTGTATGGGATTACCATGGCGGATGCGCAAAGTATAATTGAAATGGCTATCGGCGGTAAAGCCGCAACACAGTTGTATGAGGGGGAAAGAAAATTTGATGTACGTGTGCGGTACGATCAGCCTTATCGGGCAGACCAGCAGGCTATAGAGAATGTAATGATGCCAGGCAAGGACAACATAAAAATCCCGTTGAAAGAAATTTCAGATATAAAAACCTTAACCGGCCCCGCTTTTATTTATCGTGATAATAACCTGCGGTACATCGCTGTTAAATTTTCTGTCAGGGGCCGCGATCTTGGAAGTACTATCGAGGACGCCCAGGGTAAAGTTAGCAGCCACGTACACCTGCCCCGCGGATATTTCGCAACCTGGAACGGCGAATTCGAAAACCAGGTACGTGCTTCTAAAACACTGGCGAGAGTTGTACCGATATGCTTACTTGCAATTTTCCTGATATTATTTGTAACATTTAATAATGTAAAAGATGCGCTGCTTACCTTAATGAATGTACCCTTTGCATTGATCGGTGGAATACTTGCACTTCACATCACAGGCATGAATTTCAGCATAAGCGCCGGCATTGGTTTTATAGCTTTGTTTGGTGTGTGTATTCAAAACGGCGTTATACTTATAAGTGTGTTTCGAAAAAATCTTGAGGAAAAAATGCCACTGGATGCCGCCATTTTCAGCGGCGTTATTTCCCGGGTACGGCCTGTAGTTATGACGGCGCTTATGGCGGCGATAGGATTGCTGCCGGCGGCCATCTCACATGGTATAGGAAGTGAAACGCAAAAGCCACTTGCGATTGTCGTTATAGGCGGGCTATTCACTTCCACCATACTTACTTTGCTAATCCTCCCTGTGATTTTTTCTATAGTTCATCGCCTCCTGCATCTCAGGGAGAATAGAAAAATATTAAGAAAAATGGGTGTAGTAAGCAAGCTGGAGAATACAAACCGCTAATATATTTCTTAATAATAAAGAGAGCAAGTATCCAAAAAAGGTACAAATATTGTTGCACAAATAACATGAAACTGCCACCAACATTCGCCAAAAATAAAAAGCATATACATGCAATAGTTGAGACGCCAAAAGGATGTGCAGCAAAATATAATTTCGATGAAAAAACCCAGATGTTTAAGCTCAAGAAAATTCTTCCGGAGGGATTGAACTTTCCTTTTCACTTTGGTTTTATCCCATTCACAAAAGCTGAAGATGGTGACCCCGTAGATGTCTTGATCTTAATGGATGAACCTGCCTGGCCGGGCTGCATTATAGAATGCAAGTTGTTAGGCGTAATAGAAGCAGAACAAACAGAAGATGGCAAAACCGCAAGAAACGACCGGATGATTGCAACTGCCATTGTTGCTAACAGGTATAAAGAAATACAATCAATTTTTTCATTGGATGCCTACTTAATTGATGAGATAATTAATTTCCTTGTTTCTTATAACCGCTTTGAAAAGAAAGAATTTAAAGTGATAGGAAGGCAAGGTTCGCAAGTAGCGATAAACCTTGTAAAAAAACAAACAACCAAAGCGAAAGATTAGGAATACCTGATCAGGCGAACTGATTGTGCTGCTTTGTACCTAAAATTAGCCGGTATTTTTTAGCTTGCCGTCATAAAAAAAACTGTCGAAATTTTACATTGCTTCTAATTAATAAATTATGTCTACAGGTCACCCGGAAATTAGCCCGCAGCTTTTATGTAGCGGTTAGCACTATGCATAGGCAAGCACAAAAAATTAATCTTTTTTATTGAAGCATGAACTATGATAACTGTTGTGGGAAAATCAAAAACTGAAATGGTAAAAATTAATAATCAAAAAAATAGAAAACATTTTCTAGCTGCTATATAGATCATTAGCATTCTCTCACAAACCTGCCTGCCTTTGATGAAAACCGTCCGCAGGGGTTTATCAAAATTGGATCATTAATTATTTCTCTGTGAAATTGAACTGGCGCCACTTGTAGCGATATCTTTCTTTTCAGGATTGCCCTTGTAGTATAGCGAACTTGCGCCGCTTGCTGATGCGGAAATCGAATTGGTTACAGTTATTTTTATATCAGATGCACCTGAGACTACTGCCAAACAGTTCTCTACAACCAGGTCATAATTTTTTAAATCGCTGGCGCCGCTGGAGTTTAATTTTAAGTTTTGTGCTGTCCCATTTATTTTCACCGTAGATGCACCGCTTAATTCCATAGTCATATTATTTAGCTTAACAGATCCCTCAATATCAGATGCTCCGGATAATTTGAGCGATAGTGTATTTACTTCAATCGTTCCATTAATCCTGATATCGCAGGCGCCGGAGGCTTCAAGGCTTTCAAGCGTTTTGAATGAAATGTAAGCCTTCAATCTTTTATCGCCGCGGGTCCAACCCATTTTTTCTGAGTCATACCATATAGTGAGTACACCACTCTTTATTTCGATCTTTATATTGTCCCGGTACTTGCCTTCAGCAGCGCTCACTGCCAGCGCATAATTGTCAGATTGTGAAAGATAAATGTCTATACCGCCGGACACTTTGATGCCGGAAAACGAGCTAACATTTCTTACTTCAGCATTGGCATCGTTGATAATGTTTTGTTGTGAAAATGCCGTGCAGCAAAGCGTGGTAAATAAAGCAATCAAAATAGTTTTCATGTAATTTTTTCTTTGTAACGTGCATGAATAGTAAAAGTTACATCTTTTCATAAATAATCTTCTTATATCTTTGCGCCGCAATTAATTTGTAACCGGGGTGCACCTGCCATTTGGAAGGATCGCTGAGATAATACCCGCAGACCTGATCAGGATAATGCCTGCGAAGGGAGGTTAATAAATTACAACCCTCTTTTTCATGCATTGTATTTGGTCATTAAAATACTAACATGAAAAAAATAATTTGTACCGCAGTAATCACTTCACTTTGTTTAAGCGTTTTTTGCCAGGATACAACTGCACGAAGAGTTACTGACACGCTAATGCTGGAGAATATTGAAGTCGTGTCAATAAGAGCCGCAGCTTCAGCGCCTTTTACCAAGACTGATCTTAATACAGCCGAAATTGCTAAGGCGAACCTTGGACAAGACCTGCCTTTTATCTTAAACCAAACACCTGCTGTAGTAGTAAATTCTGACGCGGGTAACGGTGTCGGCTACACGGGAATTCGCATTCGCGGATCGGATGCTTCCAGGGTGAATGTTACTTTGAATGGAATTCCATATAATGATGCAGAAAGCCAGGGCACTTTTTTTGTTGATTTACCTGACGTCGCTTCTTCTTTAAATTCAATACAAGTGCAGCGTGGCGTTGGCACATCGTCCAATGGCGCTGCGGCCTTCGGCGCAACAATTAATCTTTCAACAAATGAAATAAATAAGGAACACTACACTGAACTTAGTAATAGTTTTGGCTCTTTCAACACGTGGAAAAATACAATCAAATTTGGAACAGGATTATTTAAAAAACATTTCACTTTAGATGCACGAATCTCCGGCATAAGCAGCGATGGGTTTATTGACCGGGCGAAATCAAATCTTCAATCATTATACGTAAGCGCAGCTTATGTAAATGAGAATAGTTCTTTAAGATTTAATATTTTAAATGGAAAAGAAAAAACTTACCAGGCATGGTACGGAGTTCCTGAAAGCTACCTCGATAGCAACAGGACATATAACCCTGCCGGAACTGAGAAGCCCGGCGCACCGTATAAAAATGAAACCGATAATTATACCCAAACACATTACCAGCTTTTTTACAACCGGAAAGTAAATGATCATTTCAAATTCAACACTGCTTTTTTTCTCACCCGCGGCAAAGGATATTATGAAGAATACCGGGCGGGCCAATATTTTAGCGACTACGGGCTACAGGATTATATTAGCGGCACGGATACAGTTGCCTCCACGGATTTAGTGCGCAGGCTTTGGCTTGATAATTATTTTTATGGAACCATATTTTCTCTTTCTTATCAAAAGAATAAAACGCAATTAACCTTTGGTGGCGGATGGACCAACTATGAAGGAAAACATTACGATGTTGTAACGTGGGCCCAATATGGCTTTCCGGGAGATTATAAATATGTTGACTTGCCGGCAGACAAAAATGATTTGAATTTTTATACAAAGATATCACAGTCATTAGGCGCAGGGTTTTCTGCTTTTATTGATTTGCAGGGCCGCTTTGTTAACTATCGTATTTCGGGTTTTGAATCTCACCCCGATTTAAACCTGCGAAAGCATTATGATTTTTTCAATCCAAAACTTGGAATTTCTTACAGGAAAAATAAATTACAGGCCTACCTGTCTTACTCGGCTGCCTCAAAGGAACCAAACCGCGATGATTTTGAAGCCGGAATAAATCAACAACCTAAGCCTGAAAAATTGCACGACTTTGAAGCGGGTATTGAAAAGAAAGATGGTTCGATTTCTTATGGAGTAACGCTCTATTACATGAACTACAAAGATCAACTGGTGAACACCGGCAAAATAAATGATGTAGGCGCGTACACAAGAACAAATACCCCTAACAGTTATAGAGCGGGTACCGAGCTCCAGGCGGCAGTGAAAATTAACCAATGGCTTAACGCTTCAGGGAATATATCTTTTAGCAAAAACAAGATTAAAAATTTCACGGAATATATTGATGATTATGACAATGGCGGCCAGCTGATAAATGAATATAAGAACACGACGATTTCATTTTCGCCGGATGTAGTTTCAGCAGCCTCGGTCAACTTTATCCCGGTTGCAAATGGCGAAATAAGCTTTCAATCAAAATATGTAAGCAGGCAATTTCTTGACAATACATCCAACATACAAAGGAGCATTAAGCCCTATTTCGTTCACGATGTGCGACTATCTTATACGCTTCATGAAAAGTCTTTTAAAGAAGTTGATTTCATTTTCAAGATTAATAATATTCTTGATAAAAAATATGAAGCAAACGGCTATACCTATAATTATTTTTATGGAGGGAAGCTTGATGTAGAAAATTATTACTTCCCGATGGCAGGCACTAATTTTTTAGCGGCGATTAATATTAAATTGTAAGACTTCAACGGTTCATTGATATTTCTAAAAGAATTCAATACCTAACTCTCATGGATAATTATTCATAGATAGGCACACATTATTCATGCCTGGGTAATCAAGATTTTTTTGCGATGGAATGTGCGGTTAATTTTATGGTATTCTCATGTGCTTTTTAGTTTTAGCACATTCCGAGCGGGCATTCCTGTCCGCTTTATTTTTGCATGGAAGCCTTCAATAGAAAGTCATTGGTCACTGGTCATTTGGTCATTGAAGATCACATTGACCCATTGACCTATTGACCCATTGACCTATTGACCTATTGACCCCATTGACTTATTGACTATTGTCCAATGACAATTACTTTTTAAACTTTTCTTCCCAAGCGAGCATACCGCCCGTTAAATTTTTAGTATTCGTAAACCCAAGCTGGTCGAGCACCATAGCCGCCATACCGCTCCGGTTTCCGCTGCGGCAATATAAGACCACTTCTTCGTTACGAAGGTCTTCTATATCCCCAATCTGCATAGATTGAATATTGCCAATGGGAATCAATTTGCCGCCAATATTGAATTCTGCATTTTCATGCGGCTCTCTCACATCAATGAGGTTTATTTTTTCACCGGCATCAAGCCTTTGCTTTACTTCTTCGGGAGTAATATTTGTCATGGTATTTGTGGTTGTGGAATTTCTTCTTTTAAACTATCTGGTTTCGGCGGATCAACTGAAACCCATATATCCATTGTTTGTCCC
>JALYYM010000041.1 GCA_030946565.1 Bacteroidota bacterium
CATTATTGTCCATAACGCGGAGGCATACTCGATATATTTTGAAACTCTTTGCGATTTGTTTTTAAGAAAAATAAAAGCAGGAGATGAGCAAACAATAAATACACTGCCAAGCACAATAAAAGCCACCAGGCCATAGCCTGCAAATACGCTGGCAGCAATGCTTAGCGCAAGTGTCACTAATAAGATAAGTATCCAAAGCTTTGTTGCTTTGTTTGCGCCCAGCATAGAAGAATAGGTTAATACACCTTCAGATTCTTTTTCGGGTATGCGGATTTTTCTTCCAATCTCCAGCACAATTCCATTCATATACGACACAGCAAAAAAGAAAAGTAAACTGGAAGGTGGTTGAACATTTTCCACTTTCCAATCCAGGCCGCTTGCATAGATATCAACTAATGGAATTATAAACATGTGAGAAGTAACATACCAAAGCTGGTGTTTTTTAAGCCAGGCCGATACAAAGAATTCTTTACCCATTAACAGCAGGTAACCAATTACTATAAAATAAATAATCAGCATTTTGGGAAAGAAAAAAACATTTACAATTAATTGCATAGCTGCAACCATGATCGCTAACCACTTCAGCTCATGCAATGAAACCAGGCCACGCGGTACCGGCAGCTCGCTCCTGTATTTCGCATCATCTTCGGCATCTTTAAATTCATCAAATATTCGGCGTAATGGACAAAAAGAATGGTTTTTTTGACACGTTGCTTTCATGTGGACAAAAAGAATGGTGTATATTTTTATAGTCTATTTTAAATCTCAAAATTAGTTTTCACCTTTACAATATCAGGCTAAACGAAAGTAGGCTCTGCTGGAGAGCAACCTGCCAGGGATAATCTGATGTCGTCGAAATAAATGATAAAATAGCTGTCTTACTTTGGACGGCTATTTTATTTTGATGACTTTATGCCTTCAAAAAACTCATCAATAAATTTCTTTTTTCTGGCTATAGATAATCCATTATGATTTCTGAGTTTATTTTTCAAATCAGCAAAATGTCCATCAATGGCATTGGTTGTATTTGGTATGTTTAAGTTCATATTGTCATACCAGGTAAACAGCCAGGACAAGTTAGTTTTGAGGCTTCTATACGCGCTCCTGAGCCTCTTGTGAATATATCTGTTTTTACCTTTTGCATCTAATTTTCTTTCATTTAAAAAATCGCTCCATTTTGTATGCCAGGCATTTAATCCTCCTTCAAAACTTTCTTTATCCGTTTTAACCAAAAGTAAAACATGTTCCCATAACTCTTTGCTGGCTTGCATCTTAGGCTTCTTTGTTAAGTATCTTCTTATAATGGCAACCTGATGAAAATTGCACATTTGAATAGGTATGCCTTCAAATAATTGCAATAAACCTTTGCGGCCATCGCAAATAATCGCTTGTATTTTTATTCCCCTTCTGGCTATCTCTTCTATTCCGGATAAGTAGAGTTTATTTGTTTCTTGTTTTACATACTGCTTAAATAATATCTGCCCTGTAATACTATCTTTAAAAACCATGATACCAAATTTTCTTCCAAAATAAGTTGTGTCCATTAGCACATTTACCACGCTTGTAAAGGTGGTTTGACGTTCAACTTTTACCGTATCAATTTTTCGTTGAATCGTTTTTGTCGAACAATTATATTTTGAAGCAAGCTGGCTATAAGTTTGCTTGCCTTCCAAATATTCTCTCCAAAGACTATCAACATCTATTTTGTTCTCCTTTCGAAATTGTTTACCACAGGAAGCACATTTATAGCGTTGAATACCATTAATTTTACCATATTTAAGCGTTATTTTGGACCCGCAATAAAAGCAGTTTTTTTATTCATATTTTTGATTTGCCGCAAAGCTAATACCATAAAGGCTTATAGCGGTTTTCACCATTCTTTTTGTCTATTAACCCTCAAATTCCTCTTTGACCTTTTCTTCAACAAAAGAAGTCAGGCTCTCAGCTGTTTCTTTACCTAACTTTATGGTAAGCAGGTCGTACAATTTTCTTATCGAAATAGCACTCATAATAAAAGATTGAAACAAATATTCATATCCTCTTTGAGGACGAATACTTTTACGAAGTCAGTGTAGCATTGCCGGAGACTTTCTCAAGACAATTTTTCCCTGTACAGGAGTATCAAGCATATCTTTGGATTTTTCAGATGGGACCATGCTATTATTTCTGCACAGTTGTATT
>JALYYM010000043.1 GCA_030946565.1 Bacteroidota bacterium
GGTAAAATTAAATTTTGCAATGTCAGGTAACGTTCACCGTTAGTTTCATCAATGGCAAACCAACTACCCGTAAAAGATAGGCCTGTATAAGGATGCAGCACTATTCCAAATAAATAGGCAATAACGATTGCCATAAAAAATGATGGTGCGGATATACCGATAACACTTGCAAAAACGGCAGATGTATCGAGCCAGGTATTTTGCTTTATAGCAGCAAGCACGCCAAGAAAAATGCCGGCGATTGTTGCAAAGAACATTGCAGCAAAAGCCAGCAATAACGTGCCTGGCAAGGCTTCCATTAAAACATCAATTACTTCTTTTTTTGTCTGATAGCTCCTGCGCAGGTAAGGTATTTTAAAGGCCAGCTTTTTATTACCGCCGATAAAAAAACCATGCAACTTTTTATCCTCTATTTCTTTTTTGGAATGAATAGCGATTGGGGAAACATCATTTAAGTAAAGCAGGAATTGTTTCCATTTCGGCTGATCGAGGTACAATTCTTTACGAATGTTATCCATCGTTTGCTTATCGCCTGTTTGTCCTACTATTAACCGCGCAGGATCGGCGAAAGCCTGGAAAATAAAAAATACAATTACGACCACCCCTGCTAAAACAAGTAAGCCATACAATAATTTTTTAATGAGGAGCGTAAACATGCAAGGTTATTCGTCAGCCATACAGATGGCGTTTAACTATTATTGAATTTAATATTTCAGGTTTACAGGATCACAGCCATTCGCTAATTTCTTTATTGGCTTCTTTTTCCGATAGGAATTGTCCTTTTTTAATCTGCTCTCTTGCTGCCGCAATTTTTGTTTTTTGAAGGCTATTTAGTTTATAAATTTCGATATCCTCATTTTCAAGTTCCAGGAGCCGGTAAACTTCAGCAAGTAAATTTTCATCACTGACGCTTTTGACTTTTTCGATAACTTTCTTTTGTAGTTCTATCGTTGACATGTTGATTGCTTATGCTTCACAATTTATACCTTTTTAACGAAGTTTATAAAAGGTGAATTTCTTAAATCTTGTGATTTAAAGGTGTTCGCATTCAATATTCATTACCTTACCGCTTTATCAAAATCCGCCCATCCCCATTTATTTTCTACAACCGGCCCATTCATTAAATACAATTCAGGATTAGTGCGGGCTGCAGTTTTCAAAGCAGTAGCATCAAGGCTTAGTATGGGCAAATCAAATTTATTTCTTTCATTAAAAAATTGCCGGGCGGCTGAAGGCTGCGAAGCCACAACGTATAATGGAATATTATTTTGTTTTGCCTTTTTATAAACAGCATTAAAATTATTAAGCCAGTAATCAGTGCCTGTTAAAAGATCTTTTATAAAAAATAAATAGTAATGTCTTGGGCTGCCCAGTATGGCTTCCGTAGAATCGTTGCCGGAAAAAGTTGACAAATAAAAGTCTTTAACCGGCGGCTCATTGTTACTTCCCTTTTCTACAATAAAATCTTCGCGGCTTACAAACTCCCATGTTGAGTCAGGAATATTTTTTCTTGTAAATTCCTGCTCCTTTCCATTTTTTTTGTAAATAAATTTAAAATCTTTTTTATCGGGAATCGCATTAGCAGGCATCTTCCTAAGCTCCAGCAAATTGTTTCCCTTTTTGAACGGAAGACAATCCACAACAGGCAAGTGGCGCATAACAAACCATTGAAAGCCGAGCACAATAAAAATTGAAATTAACAAAATAAGAAAATTTGCTACAGGTGTAAGCACAGGAATAATATACTTAGCTCCAAAAAATATAACGAGAATTAACACAAGTAAAATAAGGTCTTTGATAAATGATTGCATGGCGGTAAGCGGAATACAATCACCGAAGCAACCGCAGGTAGCGATCTTTCCGGATAGGACTGCATAACCGGTTAAAAAGCTGAAGAAAATTATCAATAAGAAAAGCAGCAGGCTGAAAAATCTTTTCCATATACCCAGTAAAATTCCGGCACCAACTATAATCTCCAACGTGATCATGATAATAGAAAATGGTAATGCGTAACTATGCAGCCAGTTCATAGTACTTGTGAGGCCAGGGTTTTGCGCCCACACTTCAAAAAACTCCTGCATCTTGTAAGACAAACCCAGCGGGTCATTCGCCTTCACTAATCCTGAAAAGATAAAAAGAACGCCAACTAGAACCCTTGAAATGTTTACCAGTATTCTCATAATAAATTTTAAAATATTTTTTCTTAGCCAGCTAATATTAGTGCAAATACTGCGTAATTTAAGATGTCGTAATAATTTGATTCAATACCTTCACTCGCCAAAGTCAATCCATCGTTTTGCACAATTTGTTTTATGCGAAGAATTTTAGAAAGAATAAGATCAACAAAACTTTCCTGGCTCATGTCGCGCCACGCTTCACCGTAATCATGGTTTTTTTCCTCCATTAATTTTTTTGATAAAGAAACTTTTTCGTCATACCGGTTAACAGCGTCCTCTAATGGAAGGTCCTCTATTTCATCGTCATCTATATCCAATTGTATCAGGCCAATTACCGCATAATTTAAAATACCCATGAATTCACTAAGCACATCGTCATTGATTTTTTGAATGCCTGTTTGCTGAATGTTTCTTATGCGCTTCGCTTTTATATACAACTGGTCTGCGATGGAAATAGTTCTATAGACCCGCCATGACGTTCCGTAGTCCTTCGTTTTCTTTATAAAGATTTCCCTGCACCTGCTAATGGCGCTATCGTATTGGGTATCGGTAGTAACTTGCATAATAATCGCCAAATTTAAACATAATCAAATAATGTTTTCACTCAATTGCAAGGGCAAATTGGTTTTATTATATAAGCCGCTAATAATGGGTATTATAAATGTAAATCAAGATTCATTTTATACAGGAAGCCGTGTGAATAGCGAAGATGACATAGTAAAGAAGGCTACGCAAATGATAAATGAAGGCGCTGATATATTAGACATCGGTGGCCAAAGTACAAGGCCGGGAAGCAAAAGAATTTCTGCCGGCGAAGAGCTTTCTCATGTATTGCCTGCAATAAAATTGATTACCGAAAAGTTTCAAGATGTGATTATTTCCATAGACACATTCGACGCTGACGTTGCAAAGAAGGCGGTAAGTGCAGGTGCTTCTATAGTGAATGATATAAGTGCTGGCGAAATGGATAATGCTATGATAGAAACTGTTGCGTCCTTAGAAGTTCCATACATAGCTATGCACATGAAGGGCGTGCCTGAAACTATGCAGCAGCAGGCGATTTATGATGATGTAACAAAAGAAGTATTTGACTTTTTCATTAAGAAAATCGATCAATGCCAGAAGGCAGGAATTAAAGATGTTATCATAGATCCCGGGTTTGGTTTTGGAAAAAACATCAGTCATAATTTTACCTTACTGAAAAATCTTTCTTTATTGAAACTACTTGATGTACCGATTCTCGCAGGGATTTCAAGAAAAGGTACCATTTATAAAACGCTTAATATTTCCGCAGACGAAGCGCTCAACGGCACTACTGTTATTAATACGATTGCACTTCAAAATGGCGCCACCATTCTCCGTGTGCATGATGTGAAAGAAGCAAAGGAAATAGCCATATTATTAGAAGCTTACCGCAATGCGTAAACGCTAATAATTTTTATAGAAGCTCTGTTTGCTTAAAAGTAAAATGCCAGGCTTTGAAGCCTGGCATTTTTTACAAGAATTCCTGGTATTTATTTATTTACCGGAGGCTTTGACCCGCCATTCGGCTGCTGCTGTTGCTGTTTTTGCATTTGCTGCTGCATCATTTCCTGCTGTTGTTGTTGCATTGCATTTTGTTTCGCCTCCATTTCTTTCTGGTATTGATCCTGCGAAACTATATCAGTAACTTCTACATCAAATACAAGGTTTTCATCAGGGCCAATCTTTGGTGGTGAACCACGCTTTCCATAAGCTAAAAACGAAGGAATGATCAGTTGTCCCTTGCTTCCTTTTTGCATCATCTTCAAGCCATCTATCCAACCCGGCAAAACCCTGAATTCACCCATATCAACATATAGAGGTTCTACGTGACCGAACTTAGGATCAGTGTTGGAATCAAATGCACTATCACCAAATGTTTTGCCGGTATACTTCATAACCGCTACATCATTCTGCGTAATGTTTGGCCCTGAGCCTGGCGTGGTGATGGATACATAAGTACCCCACGGAGTTTTGCTGGCTTTTATATTATTCTTAGTCAAATAAGCCTGTATCTGTTGATCGTCTTTTTTCATCTGATCCGCATTTTTAGCCATATCTTTTTCGATAGTCGCTACAGTGTTTTTGTAAGCCTTTGCTTTTGCTGCAGGCGCGTAGGCTTTTGCGGTACTATCTGCCGATTGTGCATCTGTAAATACTTTTGCTACTTTAAAAGTTTGATAGATAAACTCACCTTTCGCCATCCATGGAGCTCCCTGGCCGCTTTTCATAATTGTATCGGTTGATTGCCTCATCACTAAACTATCGCCCTCATTAACTTCTTTAAAAAAGGGAGGAAGAGTAGCAGTATCAAAAGGTACAAACCTTGGCATTCCATTGTCAAAGCTGCTGAAGATAAGGCTGTCCTTGTATTTGACTATGATGTTCAGTTCCAATACATTCCCTTTCACAGCTTTTTTGCCACTTTCGTTTTTGAAAAGTTTATACTCGGAACCATCCGGTGCTTTTTTAAATTTTTGATCAGCACATCCTGCAGCTAAAATCGCCATAGCGGCCGCTGCCAGGAAAATTGATTTGTTCATGTTTTATTTTTTTTTAAAATTGGTAACTTGTTAATTGGTCCCTACTTTCTTCCATCGCTTGTTTGAACTTTTTTATTACCTCTTCCAGGGACTCTGTGTTTTTGCCACCTGCGGCATTAAAATGACCACCGCCGTTGAAATATTTCCTTGCAAAAGTATTTACATCAAAGCCACCTTTACTGCGAAAAGAGCTCTTGCGCTCATCTCCCCGATCAATAATCACGGCAGCAAGTTTAATACCTTTTATACTTAGTGGAAAATTTACGAGGCCTTCTGTATCGCCGGTTTTTACATTGTACTTTATAAGATCCTGCTGCGGAATAGCGATAAGCGCTGTGTTGTATTCATAAAAAACTTCCATCCTGTTCAATAAAATATTCCCAAAAAAACGAAACCGGCCTTCAAGGAAATTATCGAAAAGATTTTCGTGTACCTGGCTATGTTGCAAGCCTTTGTCTTTAAGATCTGCAATCATTCTATGCACACTCGCTGATGTGGAATTAAACCGGAACGATCCTGTATCTGTCATTACGCCAGCGTAAAGACATTCGCTCACCCTCGTATTGATTTTATCTGAATGACCGCTTTCCACTATAAAATCATAGACCATTTCGGCAGTGGAACTTTTGTCAGCATCACTTATTCCATAATCAAATGCTTCAACTTGTGGTTGCTGGTGATGATCAATTAAGATTTTT
Source organism: Bacteroidota bacterium (assembly GCA_030946565.1). The sequence goes on from JALYYM010000043.1 coordinate 5,440, forward strand.
TTAGCAGCTATACTTA
>JALYYM010000055.1 GCA_030946565.1 Bacteroidota bacterium
AGTAAGCAGTAGAATAATGATGTTAACTTTATATGCGCAAAAATATAAGAAAAAGTTTCTGCGGTAATTTAAATCATCTCACGTGAATGTAATTTTTTTGCCATTGCCGCTTCTTTTTTTTATAATGAACTGCCCTGCCTTATGAAAGGCAGGAGCAGTTATTAGAATCAAAAACACACGAGAACGTTACACAAAATTTTTTATGCTGCCTGTATTATCACATTGGCGAGCTGAGGTCTTGCCGGTGCTTTACTACCATGGACTCAAAAGTTTTTTGAGAGCTATTAAATTTTTTTAAAAAAGCCTTAAAATCTTCTTTCGGAAAAGCTGCTTTGAACATTTTGTCCCAGGCGGCATTAGGATCCGGTTCAAATGAAGCCCAGCCTTTGGCAAGTGGAAATACTACCACTACCTGCGTGCCTTTATCAAAGGCACTGGTCTGAACAATATAATAATTGTGCGAATTGCTTTTCTGGTACATCTCTTTAATCTTCTTCAATGCTGAAAAAAAATCTTCTTCCATTCCCGGATTGATATCAATAAGATACAGGCCCATTAATTCGCTTTGCATATCTGCAGGGTTTGAAGACATATAACTGTCGTCGCTCACTTCATAAATAAAAAATGGGGAATTACCTGATAAGTGCTTGGCTACATTCATGTCCCAATCGGCAGCATGGCTTTTATCGTTTGATGCCTTGAAGGCGGTTTCCACTCCGGCCCATGAATTTGGATTACGGAAAACAAAATGATATTCTCCCGTATGGTTTCCTACGAGCACTTCATAAATATCTACCGCACCTTGGCCCGTGTGGAATTCCTTGTTGTGTTGGGCGAGGTTTCGTTCAAAGTCATTTCGTTCGTTCGCAAGCGGATGCAGAATATCCACTCCTACTTTATTTTTTTTGGGAGCATCTCCCTGTGCAATTAGGAGCATTGGCGACAACAATGCAACAATCAGTAATAGTTTTTTCATGATTTTTTTTTATTTATTGTTTTGAATAAAGATTTCTATGTGCAGTATTCTTTCCGTTTAGCGCTTTAGGTCTAACGGCGAGGCTCACCCTGAATTAAATTTTTACAAATTATTTTCCGGGAGTGTAAAAAAGATCTTCAAAGTGATCGTGTTTTATGTGCCCTAAAGTAATGTGGTATTTGCGGTGTTGTCAAGTGGTTTAGGACGAATGATTGATATTTTTGTCCGAAAGAACTATTCTATTTATCAAAATATTTTCGGGATTTTTTTTAAACGCGGTTAATAGGAAGCAATCTTCTCAGGCGGGATGTTTCATGGCTGGCCGGTATAAAGAAAAAACTTAGATGGTCAGATGGTCTGCAATCTTTTCAATAAGTCAGCCCGGAGGGGTTTGCTCAAAGGAATAGCTTTTTTACAAATGACTACATGGCTGCCTGCAACCTCATCTATATGAGAAAGATTAACCATGTACGAGCGGTGGATACGGATAAAATGCTGAGGCGGCAATTTTTCTTCCATATCCTTTAAAGTTATTACTAATAAATATTCGCGGTCTTTGGAACAGACGCGGCAATAATTTCTATCGGCTTCTATGTAATAGATATCCTTGATAATGATCTTCACCATTTTTTCATGATCGCGGACAAAAATGCGGTCATCTAAAATAAATGAAGCTTGAGTGTTACCTGGTATGTTGCCTTCGGCAATTATCCGGTTTACCGCCAGCTCTATAGCACGCTGCAGGTCCGTCTTTTTAAAAGGTTTGGATATAAAGGCATAGGGATTTGTAGCCTTTGCACGCTCGAAATGAGCGGAATCCGCATTTGCTGTAAGATAGATCACCGGGATATTATGTTCCTTTTGTATGAGTTGCGCCGTTTCAATACCATCTAATTTTCCTTTCAGTTGAATGTCCAGTAAAATAATATCAGGCCGTTCATCTTTCAGAAAAAGCAGCGCCTCTTCGCCGCGGGGAATAATGCCACAAATTTTATAGCCAAGGTTGCTTAATTGCAATGAGATGTTAGCGCCAATGATCATCTCATCTTCAACGATTAATATTTTTATAGGTATGCCCAATGCTATTTGTGTGTTTTGTTTATTTAATCTCCGGATGGATTATTGAACTATTTCAACTGGTCAAAAGGCGTTGAGCAACGGGGAACTGAAAGTTGCAGGGCACATCATAGATTTGGCTCGTCTGGAAAAAATAAATATACATATAATTTATCAGGCACACAAAAAGAGCGGCATAAAAGCCGCTCTTGAGATTTAAATTTGATTTTTAATCTATTGTGCTAAGAGTATAATTGTTTGTACGGTTGACTGATCGCTGGTAAGCGCCGTCACTTTACAATAATAAATTCCCTTTGTAAGCTTTGATGAATTAAAGCCGACTGTATATGAACCTGCCTTTTTATCACCATCAAAAAGCGTGGTAATTTCCTGCCCAAATACATTGTATATTTTTATCGACACTTTACAATCCAGTGGAATGCTATACTGAATAGTAGTAGCTAAATGGAATGGATTAGGGGAATTAGAAAGCAGGCATGTTAAAAGCACATATAAATCCTGGCGCTTTGAATTTGAACATGATCCTAGTTGGTCTCCATGAGTCAAATGTGCCTGTACTGCATTGGCTGAAACACTCAGTGTATGCGAATTGTGACAGATAAATACCTTATCTTTTTTATTGGGTACCCTCACATTTTTCACATAGATAGTAATGGCTTTTGTTGTGTTACAATCTTTATCATCAGTAACGGTGACACTCAGCGTGGACGAATAGTCGCCGGTACCTGTGGCGTAAATCGTCAGGTCCGGGCCATTACCATTTCCGCTAACAACAGCTAACCCTGTGCCGGCACTCCAGCTATAGGTGTAACCCTGCGGATATCGCGTAGCGGTTACATGCAAGGTAGCAGCAGGAGCATACCCTACGTAAAGTGTATTTGCGTCCACACCATTGCTTAAAGCATAAGCATCGTCTATAGTAACCGCAGGCCCCTGGTTAATGGTAACCGTTGTTAAGCAGGTAGCTGCATTGCCCCAACTGTCAGAGCCTGTCCAGGCAATAGTGCTTATGCCAGGATTAAAAATGCCACTTGCATCATTGG
>JALYYM010000064.1 GCA_030946565.1 Bacteroidota bacterium
TTTATTTTGCAACCTTGCGCAAAGGTAAAAAAATCCATGTTAATGATTGCTAAGCAAAAACGAATTATATTTCAATCTATTGTTAAAATACGCCGGTTAAATTTCAGCTTTTAATTTATGAAGATACATTTCATCGCAATTGGTGGCAGCGTTATGCACCAGCTTGCAATTGCGCTTTCCCTTAAAGGTTATAAAGTCACAGGTAGTGATGATGAAATATTTGAACCGGCTTCGGCTAATCTCAAAAATGCAGGGATATTTCCTGAAGCCGAAGGATGGTTTCCTGAAAAAATAAACGGGAATACTGATGCAGTTATACTTGGTATGCATGCCAAACAAGATAATCCTGAATTACAAAAAGCGAAGGAAGCCGGAGTGAAAATATTTTCATTCCCGGAGTATATATACCAGGAAAGCAAAAATAAAAAGCGGGTAGCGGTAGGCGGGAGCCATGGCAAAACCACTACCACAGCAATGATTATGCATGTGCTCAAATTTGCTAATGAAGATTTTGATTATCTCGTTGGCGCCCGCCTTGAAGGTTTCGATCAAAGCGTAAAAGTTACCAATGCCGGTTTAATTATTTGTGAGGCGGATGAATACCCCGCAAGCGCAATAGAAAAGCGGCCAAAATTTCATTTTCTTTTTCCTCATATTGCGGTAATTACCGGTATAGCCTGGGATCATATAAATGTGTTTCCCACTTTTGATTTTTACCTGGAACAGTTTGTAATTTTTATTAATAAAATTGAAAAAGGCGGCATACTAATTTATAATGAAACGGACAGCGTTTTAAAAAATCTTGTTTTACAAAACCGAAGGGATGATGTGAAATATATACCCTACAGGCTGCCTACTCATTTTATTGAGGATGGCGTAACAAGTGTCATGGTTGAAAATGAAAAAACTGATTTGAAGGTTTTTGGAAACCATAATCTTTTAAATATTACCGCAGCATATCATGTTTGCAAAGAACTCGGTATTAGCGCACATATCTTTGCTAAAGCCATTGCTTCTTTTACCGGCGCTGCAAAGAGGCTTGAGTTGCTTGATGAATCACCTAACGGAAATATTTATCGTGACTTTGCCCATGCACCAAGTAAAGTGTTAGCAAGCGTAGATGCAATGAAGCAACAATTTCCAAACCGGAAGTTGATAGCCATTCTTGAGTTACATACATTTAGCAGCCTGAATGAAAATTTTATGAGCGAGTACGACGGCGCATTGGAAAATGCCGACGAGGCCATTGTTTTTTACAGTAACCATGCACTTGAATTAAAACGCATGCCACTTCTTAAACCTGAAAAAGTAAAAGAAGGATTTGGAAAAGTAGGCCTCGAAGTAATCACATCACGTGAACAGTTGGAAAAAAGACTTGTTAATACACCTACAACAAATGCTAATTTTCTTTTTATGAGTAGTGGAAATTATGAAGGAATGAATATTTTGCAAGTGATAAAAAGCCGGCACTGACGATACAAAGATTTTTGCCAGAACTAATAAATTAAATAAACAGATAAATAACTTATGCCCTTATTATTACAAAGACCGTTGGTTTTTATTGACCTGGAAACAACAGGTACTAACCTCGCAATAGACAGAATAGTGGAAGTCGCTATCGTGAAAGTGTTGCCTGACGGGACAAAGGTGGTAAAGCACAAAATTGTAAATCCACAAATGCCCATCCCAAAAAGCAGCAGTGAAATACACGGTATCACAGACGATAGAGTACAGGATGCGCCAACATTTAAAGAAATCGCGAATGAGCTTAAGCAGTTTATTGATAATGCAGATCTTTCCGGATATAACTCAAATCGCTTTGATGTTCCATTGCTGATGGAAGAATTTTTAAGGGCGGGAATCAATTTAGATATGACAAACAGGAGAATGCTGGATGTGCAACATATTTTCCACATGATGGAGAAACGTACGCTGGGCGCAGCTTACAAGTTTTATTGTGAAAAAGAATTACTCGATGCACATTCTGCAGAATCAGATGCCTCTGCCACATGGGAAATATTGGAGGCCCAATTGAACAGGTACGGTCACCTTGGGGAAACGCTGGATACAATTCTTCAATTCACAGGTGAGGAACAAATTGTGGATTTCGCACGGCGTTTTGTGATGGAAAATGAAGTAGAAATATTTAACTTTGGAAAGCATAAAGGCCGCCCTGTATGTGATGTTTTAAAAGCCGAGCCACAATACTATGATTGGATGATGAAAGGTGATTTCCCTTTACACACAAAACAAAAGTTAACCGAAATCCTCAATCGTACGCTACTGAGAAAATAAGCCGCTTATCCGTTTCTTGAATAGTTGTTTTAAACAATAATCGTAAATTGAATGTAAAAGCATGTAATTTTTTTTGGAAAAGCTTCTTATTATACCTACTTACAATGAAAGAGAAAATGTTGCAGCTATTCTCGAAGCAGTGTTTTCGTTAGCGCAGGATTTTCATGTTCTTGTCATTGATGATGGTTCGCCGGATGGTACTGCCGCAATAGTTAAACAACTTATTGCGCAATATCCGGGTAGTCTTTTTTTGGAAGAGCGTAATGGTAAGCTTGGTTTGGGAACTGCATACATATTCGGTTTCCGGTGGGCGCTTGATAATGGGTATCGCTTTATTTTTGAAATGGATTGCGATTTTTCTCACGATCCCGGGGAACTTGATAAGCTTTTCAGGGCATGTAAAAGCGGTGGCGCTGATGTGGCCGTAGGCTCAAGATATGTAAAAGGAGGGCATCTCAAAAACTGGCCGTTGTTGCGAATTGGTCTTTCTAAAGGGGCTTCACTTTACACACGCATGATTACTTTCATGCCGGTAAAAGATCCAACAGCAGGCTTCGTTTGCTATCGCCGCGAGGTGTTAGAAACCATCAACCTTGACCAGATAAGTTTCGTCGGGTACGCTTTCCAGATAGAGATGAAGTTTGCCGCATGGAAACTTGGCTTCAAAATAAAAGAAGTGCCTATCACCTTTATTGATCGCAAGTTTGGCGTGTCTAAAATGAATAAAGGCATAGTAAAGGAAGGCATCTTTGGTGTGCTCCGCTTGAAATGGATGAGCATGTTTAAAAATTACAGGAGCCGCGTAAAAAATATTGCGGACGTTCCTTCTTATCAGAATAGTAAAGTGATTATGGAAAATAAATAGCTTGTTACTCATTCAGCCTGCTCTTTCCTTTTACATAAAAGTTTACAAATAGGATCCCGCGTAATCAGTGGAACGCAGGGTGATATTTTTGTAAAACACCCCTAAGATATTCCCTGTCAAGATGTGTGTATATTTCGGTGGTAGTAATACTTTCATGGCCCAGCATTTCCTGCACTGCACGAAGATCGGCGCCGCCTTCTACAAGATGAGTTGCAAAGGAATGGCGAAAAGTATGGGGTGAAATGTTTTTCTGAATGCCTGCTATTTTTGCCAGCTCTTTAACGATTATAAAGATCATTACTCTTGAAAGTTTCTTGCCACGGCGGTTGAGAAAAACTATGTCTTCATTGCCCGGTATAACAGGTAGGTGTACACGAATATTTTCCCGGTAAAGATTGATATATTTTATAGCCGAACTTCCCACAGGCACTAATCGTTCCTTATCGCCTTTACCAATAATTCTTATATAGCCTAAGTCGAAATAAAGGCAGGATAATTTTAAATTAACAAGTTCACTTACACGCAAGCCGCAACTATAAAGGGTTTCAACAATTGCCTTATTTCTGCCGCCCTCAGGTTTGCTAAAATCAATGCTGTTGATGATATTTTCTATCTCGTCAAAGCTCAATACATCCGGCAAATGCTTTGGCAATTTTGGTGTTTCGAGTAGTGCGGTCGGGTCGGTTGAAGATATATTTTCCTGCAGGCAATATTTATAGAAGCTTCGCAGCCCGCTGATGATGCGGGATTGCGATGAAGGCGTCATGCCTAATTCACTTATCCATGCCAGGAATTTTTCAAAGTGTTTAATTTCAACCTGGCCCGGAGATATTTCCGGATGGGAAAATGAAAGAAACTGGGTGAATTTTTCAACGTCGTGCTGATAGGCATCGACAGAGTTTTCTGATAAGGATTTTTCCAACTGTAAATATGCTTTAAATCCTTTTTTATAAATATTCCACATGAATGGTACCAGTTAAAAAATTCAGTTTCAAATTTCGAACTTACTTTTTTTTTGAAAGGAAATTACGGGTTAATTAAAATAGGTTGCTGCATTATCACCTGCTTCATTGAAGCTGAGTTTGCACAAATTAATTTAAAATAAGGCTATTTTTATATTTCAAATTATCAACAGGGCTGGTATCTGCCAGG
>JALYYM010000076.1 GCA_030946565.1 Bacteroidota bacterium
AATAACTTGCACCAATTAATAATATTACTCCTGCTATTCCGGCAATAGTCAAGATCCTTTTTCGAGACCAATATTTTTTTTCAATTACTCTATCCACAATTTAAATTTTAGTTTTATTTTTTTTTAAGCTTGCCGGTGTTCGGCTGGTTCTTTTCTTTTTATAAAATTTGAAAGTCTTGTGCCAATATACTATTAACAAGATGCCATGTTTTAACGTCCGTGATTGTCAATAAGTTACAGGCTGGCCAATCTTTGAAGATGTACCTTAGTGATACAATTAGTGTCCGCTTTTGATACAAGCTTTTTATATAAAAAAATAAGGAATGTGCCAGGCAAAGAAGTTGTGCCGAAATAAGGGCGCTAACAACATTTGAACAAAAGTCATTTGAAGGCTTTTTAATTCGATGTGCGCCAAAGGAGCAATCCATTTCTGTAATAGTTCGTCTTTTGTAAAATAATCCCAGGCTTTTTCTTATCGCATCGTAAGATCATTTCAATCCTCAAAACTTTTTCTCCGCCCTGTGTTATGTAAGAAGTATTGTTTACCGTTTGAGCCCGGATAAAAGAAATACAGAAAAGGAGGAGAAAAGAAATTGCAATTTTTTTCATATATCCGGTTTTAATTTTTATTAAACTAAACTAAAAAAGAAAACATATTTATTGTATTTCATAAATGGCAAGCTCTATTTGAAGTGAACAAAATTAGCTGCTTGGTTGGGTGCGAGATCCTCTCTTCCGGATGAGACACTGGGATTAATACTGTTCGCTTTCGATACAGTGTTTTCAAAGTAAATTTTATATAAAAAATTAATTGCCATGGCTTTATATTTATGGTATAATTGCAGCTTCAACAATTGCCGGAGTTGTGCTTGTGAAGATTTACAATGCTAAAAGTTAATGAGAAAAGATTTGTAATAAATCACTCTTAGCGTAATCTTAAAAAATTAATGCAGACTAAACAGCTCAGAAAATAAAAGGCCAGAAAAATGTTACTTAAAAATGCATGCATATTAATTATTGATGATGATACCGATGTATTAACTGCAGTAAGGTTGTTACTTAAAACGGAAGCAAAGGAAGTGATAACTGAAAAAAATCCTGAGAACATTCGCTGGCTTTTATCAAAGCAGTCATTCGATATTATTTTGCTCGACATGAATTTCACGAGTTCAATAAACACCGGGAATGAAGGAATTTTCTGGCTCAATAAGATTAAGGAGTTCGGCTCAGATGCGTCTATAATTATGATCACCGCTTATGGCGATATTGACCTTGCCGTAAGATCGCTAAAAGAGGGCGCTGCTGATTTTGTAATAAAGCCATGGCATAATGAAAAGCTAATTAATACCATCAAAGAGATTTTAAGAAAGAAAGGCAAAACTTCGGTTGCCGCTGCATCTCCCGGAGATTCAGTAATAGGAAAAGAATTGCTTGGCCAGTCGGAAGTAATGAATGATATTTTTGTAAAAATTGAAAAGATTGCACCCACTGATGCCAACATATTAATATTGGGAGAAAATGGAACTGGTAAAGAACTTATCGCGAAGGCTATTCACCAGCATTCGCTAAGGGCAGAAAAGCCATTTGTAAAAGTTGACGTGGGAGCGCTCACAGAAACGCTTTTTGAAAGTGAATTATTCGGACATAAGAAGGGAGCTTTTACCGGCGCCGGCGAAGACAGAGCAGGCAGATTTGAAGCTGCAGCCGGTGGCACTTTATTCCTTGATGAAATTGGAAATATTTCTTTGCAACAGCAGGCAAAGCTTTTGAGTGTTTTGCAAAACAGGCAGGTAACAAGATTGGGAAGCAACCAGGCAATCAACATTGACATTCGCCTGATATGTGCTACCAATCTTCATATTGCAGAACTTGCTAATGAAAATCGCTTTAGAAAAGATCTTATCTATCGCATAAATACTGTCGAAATAGTAGTGCCACCTTTAAGAAAAAGAGAAGAAGATATCGTTATGCTTGCCAAACATTTTGCAAAATTGTATGCTGCAAAATATTTGAAAACTGACCCTGTATTCGATGCAAAAGCCCTTGATAAATTGAGGCAATATTTTTTTCCCGGCAATGTGCGTGAGTTGCAGTATACTATGGAGCGTGCAGTGATAATGGCAGATGGCGAAGAACTTACTGCCGCCGATCTTATATTTTCCCCGATAGAATCTTCAGTTATGCAGGAAGCCGAACCGGCAGACCTGAATTTAAACACGGTTGAAAAAAATACCATCTTACGCGTGATTGAGAAGCACAATGGAAATATCAGCCGGGCGGCAAAAGAACTGGGGCTTACAAGAACTGCATTATACAGAAGGCTAAGTAAGTATGATATATGAGAGCCCTATCGGCCCCCTATCGGCCCCCTAACCCTCGAAGGGGGGAACAAGACAGACTGCATAATTGATTATATTATCCATTAAGATGTGAAGAACGAAGTTCACGAATAAACATTTTTACTTTTTGAAATAGCATGCTTAAAAATATAATTTCACATCTAAATTATCTCTCTCATTTTCCTGAAGTAGTGGCTACTTTTTTGTTGCCCCCTTCGGGGGATAGGGGGCTTCGCTCTTATGATTAAACGATTAGAATTAAGGATCATTCTTCGCGTGCTGTTATTGTTTATAACACTCTTCGCAACGTCTTTTATTTTAATAAAAGGATGGCATACTTATCTTATAATAATTGCTCCTGTTATTATTTACCAATTAATAGAGCTTTATCGCTTTCAACATAAATCACAAGAAGAGATTCAGCAATTTGTAGAGTCTGAGCACTACCGCGACTTCTCACGTTACTTTGATGTAAAGCACGCCCCTTCTGAGTTACAGCCGATGCGTGAAGGTTTCAACCAGATCAATTCTACCTTTAAAATTATAAGTAAAGAAAAAGAAACGCAGTATCAATATTTGCAAAAAATACTTGAGCTGGTAGAGACAGGGATTCTATCTTATGAAAATGAATCAGGCGAAGTAATGTGGATGAATGAATCACTAAAGCAAATGTTGCAATTGCCTTATTTGAAAACAATTCATTCCCTTGCAAAACGTGATAATGACCTCTACAATGATATCGTTGTATTGAAACCTGGTGATGGAAAAGTTACTAAGGCGCACCTGGAGAAAGGATCATTTAAAGTTTTATTATCGGCAACGG
>JALYYM010000128.1 GCA_030946565.1 Bacteroidota bacterium
GTCGGCAACTACACTTTCTTTTGATAAATTCATATTCTTAATTGCCAGAGCTGCATTTTCTTCCTGCTGCCTGCTATCTCTCTCAAGCCACGCTGCGCCACCACTTCCCATTACCTGTGATATCTCCCTTCCTAAATAAAATTTGCCAATGCCATCCGTGGAAGCTTTGCCAAATGTATAAGTTTTTTTAGTTTGAATTTTGAGAGGCTTATCATGCCTGGCACTATTGCATCCAAGGAATATTGTTAGCCAAAAGATTACTATTTGTAGTGTATTATTCATGCGATGAATTTACAACTATCTGTTTTTAAATTTTACACACTTAGCTGTAATTGACGTAAGCTAATATCAGAACCTAAGCCATGTTAAGTTTATATTATCATTTGCATTTCCTGGTAACATGGTATATCATTTTCTTATTTTGAAATAAAAAAATAAGCTATGGCACATTCTGATAAAGCAACTGGTGACGAAAAAAATGAACACGTATTTTCGGATGACGTAACAAAGGAAAAAATCACGAAGCACCTAAGCGATATTAATGATACAATATCAGACGAGGATATTAATAACGTGATTACCGATATTAACTCAGATGAACACATAGATAATGAAATAGAAGCTGATAACAAAAAGGTAGCAGACAGTATAATACTACCGGATGAAGAAGCGCCGCAGATAACCACAACGTGGGATGTTATTGACTAATTTCTATTCAGCAAAAAGCCTATTTCAACTCAGCCATTTGCAGGCATACAGGTTTGGGAACTTTTATTTCATTGCCTGTTTCTTTCAACAAGCCTGTTTTTTTATCTCTTTTAAAAATAACTATGTTGTCACTTCCCTGGTTGGCGACCAACAAATAATTGCCTGTCGGATCTATTATAAAATTGCGGGGAGTTTTTCCCATCGTTGATTGATAACCACTAAGTTTTAGCTTGCCCGTATTATTGATTGAAAATATGGTAATAGTATTTTCATCACCACGATTGGAAACATACAGATACATTCCATCAGGCGATATATGAATATCCGCGCTGCCGATTACTCCTTTGAAATCTTCAGGATGCGCTTTGATATTTTGAAACTTTTTTAATTTTCCATCATGATAATTATATGCTGAGACTGCGCCGGAAAGCTCACTGATAAGATAAGCGAATTTTTTATTTGGATGAAATACGAAATGCCTGGGGCCTTCTCCAGCCATCGTCATTTCATAAGCCGGCGAAGCAGGAATAAGTGGCTTTTTTAACGAAGGTTTAAATTTATAAATCATCACTTTATCCATTCCAAGGTCAGGGCTGAATAAAAAATTTTGATCAGGAGAAAAAATGGCTGAGTGTACATGCGCTTTTTCCTGGCGCTCTTTATTTACACTGCTTCCGGAGTCTTGTATCAATTGCGAATATGGCTTCAAAGAGCCATCCTGGTTTACCGGGAATACAGCAATACTTCCACCCGTATAATTAGCAACCATTAACCATTTACCGGTATTGTCACGTATTACATAACAAGGATCGAATCCGCCGGTGGGTTGCGAATTTATAAAGCTAAGCTTTGCATTTTTTTTATTGAATGAAAACGAACTTACATATCCCGGATGTGTTTCATTTACCGCATATAGATTTTTTGCGTCAGCAGATACAGTAAGATATGAAGGATTGGCAACGCTATCTGTATTGCTTACTAATGATGCGGTGCCATTAGCCGCGTTAAATTGATATACATAAATTCCTTTGCTTCCGGTACCGGTATAAGTACCTGTAAATAAATAAAATTTTTGTGCAAAAGAAGCGAGTGAAAAAATCAACAATAAAGAGAGAATTGATAAGCGCATACTGCAATTTTTATAGATTTATTTGAAAAGTAATTCATTTGAATCAAAGACAATTAATATCAGCAATTAAATTGCTTTATAACAATTGCTATTCTCTTTTCACCGTAAATTCTTTGAAAATCTTTTCTTCAACATAATGTACATTCACTGCCTGCACTTGTGCATTTTCAGGTCCCTGTTTGCACCATTCCATAAATCTTTCAACGCTATCTTTATCTCCCGAAACAATAGCTTCTACATTTCCATCTGCCAGATTTTTAATCCAACCAGTGAGGTTATTTTTTTCTGCAACTTTTTTTGCCATTGCCCTAAAAAAAACACCTTGCACTTTCCCTGATATTTTTAAATGTGCTGAAATTTTATTCATTCTATAAAGATAAAATGATGATGAATAAAACAATATCAATGATAAAAATTATAATAAAAATTCTTTCTTTAAAACTGCTTTAGCCTGACGGTATTCGTAAAACTACGACCACGATGGTAATTTTAATAACCTTAAAATCTAGCAAACCTGCTCTTGCAGCGGGTTCCATCACTTCCTAATTTTGTTCCAGAAGTTGATTGATGTTATAAAACATTAATCATAATGATCCCGGTAATACCGGCATCGAAACCAAATCCTTTGAAGAACCATTCCCAATCCAGGAAAACCAACAATCCAATATCAATCAACTTCTATTATTAAATCAAATAAATAATCAGTATACCCCAAAAAAGAAACCAGCTTGAAAAAGCTGTCCTGTTTTATCCGCTAAACCCCGGAATAATTTATTGAGCTCCTGCAAAAAATGCAGGAGCTTTTTAGTATTAATAAGGCATACCTTCCTTTCGATATCCACAAAATTGCAGACTTTTGAAAACTAATAAGATGAATTATGCAAAAGGAAAAAATTTCGTTCATTCACAAAGATGGCGTAGTTGAAGGTATCTATGTTCCCGTAGAAAATGATGCGCCATTGGTTATCATCATCAATGGCCACAATGGCTTTTATAATTATGGAATGTTTCCCCACATTCAGCACAGCCTTGCTGAAAATAGTATTGCAAGCTATAGTTTCAATTTTAGCCATGGCGGCGTTAATGGAGATGGAGATTATTTTGAAGACCTGGAAAAATATGAAAAGAATTCCATGCGCCTGGAGGTTGAAGATACAATGTGTGTGCTACACAATTTAAATTCCGGACAATTCAAAATACACACTAAAATATTTTTACTGGCACATAGCCTGGGCGGCGTTCCCGCAATTTTTTCGGCTTCCAAAGCCCAGGCTGAAAATATAAATATTGCAGGCATAATTTTAATAAG
>JALYYM010000144.1 GCA_030946565.1 Bacteroidota bacterium
TCCGAAAGGCAATTGTTTTTCCAGCTTTTACTTCCAGCCATATTAATGTATTATACGGCGTATTTGGCGTTATTATTTTTGGCAACGTTCCGTTGAATAACTATTTGGAAAAAATTAAATTACTGAATGAAACGCCTGCTGCTATTAGCGCATTACGGGCAAGGTTTGAGGACAGTTGGAACTTTCTAAATAATTTCAGGACTATCTCTTCAATAATTTCATTGATTCTTATGCTTTGTACTTGTATATTATTTAAGCACAAAAACCCTTAAAAAACTTTCTTTAAACATAGAGGTATTTGAAGTAAATATTCAGAAAGCTATAATGCATTTTATAAGAAAACAATTTGGGCTAACCGGCACTGTTAGTAATGACCAATCCCAAAAGCCGTTAGATAAGCATAAACTATGTCAATATTTTACGCTCTTTGGAATTACCAATAATTATGAGAAGGGCTTTGGACATTAACTTTTATTCTTTTATAAACCCTAATCGTAACTCCTTACCCCCGGAATTTATTTTAGCTACATAAATGCCTGTAGGAAGGCTTCTAACAGAAACGTTTATAATTCCATTTCCATTAATAATTTTTTGCAAAATCAGTTTGCCCTGCAAGTTATAAATTTTCATTTGAGCATTGTTAAGAGTAATGCTGGTTTTTATATGCATGTCTTGCTGTACAGGATTTGGATACACTTTCAGCAAGCCATTGCTATCAAACTTTATAAACCGAACAGGGCTGTAGCTATAGGATCCATCATAATTGATTTGCCTGAGGCGGTAATAGCTTCCACCGCTAACGGCACTGGTAGTGAAAATATAATGAGCTCCGCCGCCACCAGGGCTTAAGCTACTAACGAAGGAGATGGAATCAAATGAATTACCATTTGCACTGCGTTCAATGGTGAAGCCTTTATTATTATTTTCAGCAGATGTTTGCCAGGTAAGGGAAACGGTATTACCATCTTTTTTATTTGCATAAAAGTTTAAGCCACTAATTGCCAGCGTACTATTTGCCTTGCTAAACTGGAGCATCCACTCGTACACATTCAAATTATTTACCTTAAAATTTAGATCATAAGTCTGCGTCCAGGCATCATGGGTGTTGCCTTGAAAAATTGTCATTCTCGCCAATGGGTTTGGCGGTGTTGGCGCTGCATTAATCAGGTTTACAAAATTAATTGTATTACTAACCGGCACGGTAGGATCGCCGTTGTTATGCGTGGCCCATACAGCAATATTTGCAGCTGCGATATTATTTGCTCTTGATGTGGTAGGTGTAGAGGCCTCAGCAGCAGTTACAATAGCAGCAATTCGCCTGGCATAAGCGAAACTATATCCGCAATACCTGAAAACAATTCCGCCGCCCTGGCTTAACCCAGTCAGGTAAATACGATTTGTATCAACATTATAATGTACAACAGCATAATTTATTATTTGCTGCATATCACTTTCAACAGGACTTATTGTGTATTGTGGAGAGATGACTACATACCTAAATATTTGTCCGTTTACGACAAAAGCATCAGGAAAAATTCCCTGGTTAATTTGCTGTGGCGTTCCATGAACAAGCACTCTTGGAAGCTGTGAGGGACTTCCGTTCCCATTTTCACCGGTACCATGAGAAAAAATTAATAGCGGATACTTCTGGTTACCTGTAGCGGAATAACCTTTAGGCAGGTACTCATAAAACGCGTTAGAATGGGTGGCGGTTTGTATATATCTCGGCGATTGCACCTGGGAATATACAGTCGAAAAAAATAGTAGAAAAAACGAGAGGATAAGGCAGTATAAACCTTTGGAAATTCGGTGCTTTATATTGGAAGCTTTTTTCCAAAAATCAGTCCAGCACAGGATTTTGTGAATAACTAAAACAAATCTCACAAAAAAATATTCGTTCGTTTAACGTGTGATTTCTTAGTAAACAAAAAAATTAAACAGTCCTTTCAAAATAAAGTTTTTCCATTGAAAAATGACGATGAAAGATATACTCAATTTTAAGATTGTGGAGTCTCCATCCCTCTAATAGCAATTCGTTAATGCTTTCATTGCATATATTAAAAGCCATAACGTCAACAGCTAAGCCTCAGCTGCATCGTACACGATTACCTTCTCCCATAAGTGGCCATAAGTCTTTATAAAATCCTGGTGTATGGGATGATCCTGGTAAATCTTTTGTCCGGCTTCGTTGTCAAAAAACATAAGCTCAGATACCTGCCAGCTTGTATCCACTACCTCTCTTTTTTCGGTACTGGCAATTACACCTACATGTATTTTTCGGATAGTTTCAATTTTTGCAAGCGTTTTAATACCCTGCACTAATTGATCACGATCTTCGATTGACTCCGGATTTTTCAACCAGAAAAATACATGATGTACCAATTGTTTTTTTTCATCCATAATTTTAAAAGTTTAATTCAACGCCATAAGTGATCTAAGCACAAGGTCAGCCGAAAACATTTTTCGCTTTTCAATTGATTATACGCTCATCTGTAAAATAAATACGCAACAATAGTTTCATTCTATACGCCAATATTAAAGATAATAACCTCGCAAAATGGAGATTGAATTACCTATTCTTTTACCAAAGCCTGCGCATGAAACAGCACCTCCAGCCAATTCTTAGAACCTCCTGAATCATTTTTAACGCGGCCAAATGCAATGGAGATTCCGCCGCACGGCTTCCATCCTTTTGCTACTAACGTATTCACATCAGTTATCAAATCTGCCACATCTGTTTTCTTTATAACTGTATATTCCATAAACTTTTTTAGCCGAAGATAAAGTATTGTATAAATGATTAGTCAATCGCAAAAATTTTCAGGCAGCATGTTAGGGCAGGCGGTAAATATTTGTTGGTATATTTAATTTAAAAAATAATTTAAAAATTTTGAAAAATAATTATCGCACATTCTTTTCTGTTCTGTTAACTATGCCATTATTATTTTGCATGTGCTGTAAACAAACCTCTTTAAATAAAAAAACACTTATGGAAAAGTCATTATTTATTGCCGGCACGCAACCCAAACTTATCTCGCGGCAATTTAGTTTTACTGAAGGGCCGGCTGTTGATGCAGAGGGAAATATATTTTTTACGGATCAGCCAAATGATCAAATATGGAAATACGACGTGTCCGGAAAACTGAGCCTTTTTGCAGAAAATACGGGTAGGTCAAATGGCCTGTACATGGATCCAAATGGAAATATTGTGGGCTGCGCTGATGAAAAAGGGCAGTTAATTTCTTTTAGTCCTGATGCGACAAAAAAAATAGTTTTAGAAGGTGTAACCGGGCCGAGACTCAATGGCCCAAATGATCTATGGATAGATGCAAATGGTGGCATTTACTTCACTGACCCCTATTATGAGCGGGACTATTGGAAAGACCCCAAACCCCTTAAGCATGAAGAAGATGTTTATTATTTAGCTCCCGGAAGTACTAACCCGGTAGTGGTAGACAACGCATTAGTAAAACCTAATGGGATAGTTGGAACTCCCGATGGCGAACGCTTATATATTGCAGACATAGGTGGCAATAAAACTTACAAATACACAATTGAAAATGATGGCAGTTTAACCGGTAAAAAATTATTTGTGCCGATGGGTTCTGACGGTATGGTACTTGACGAAAAAGGGAATCTATATATTACAGGGAATGGCGTAACAATTTTTGATAAAAACGGCAATAAGATTTCCCATATCCCCATAGACGAAGACTGGACCGGCAATCTTTGCTTCAGCGGGAAAGACAGAAAAACGCTTTTTATAACTGCATCAAAAGGAATCTATATAATGCCTATGCTTGTGAAAGGCGTTGAATAAAATCAGCATTTTTATTTTCCTGAATCGTACGTTAGCGGGCTATTTGATGGGTGTATATGAAACGGGCGGCGGCAAGGGTGATACACTTATTTGATTTCCTACACCGGCTGTATTAAAGCTATGGTAAGAAAAATGCAGAATGAGTGAAAGCAACGAAAGCGAGAATAATACGATTGCCCATATCTTCCACGAGAATTTTCTTTCGAATACAGTGTCTGCTTTATAATATTCATTCATCACAGCAGAAGTAGTCTCTTTGTCTCCTACCAATACTGCATGATCTTCATTTTTATGAATTACTCTTTCCGCAATAACGGCATCGTATAAACGAAATTCTTTTTTTGCATGAAGAAAAATATTCCCGGCCGCATTTTTTTGAAGACTGCCTATTGACTCAAAAATTATTTTTTCTCCTGCATCCAGGCTTTCGCTAACATTATGGCACCACCTCGTAATATTATCTGCGGCTTGCTGTTCACCCACCTTTTGCTGATTAGAAACATAATTTACCAGATCCCTTTGGAGGTGAACATCGCCTTCAGTAAAAATAATTTCGGCTGCAGGCGGAAACATTTTTTTATTGGCAACATCAAGGCTGGCAGGAACCATATTGATTTTAAAATTGCCAATGCCCGGCAAATTGCATTCCTTCTTCTGCACTAAATATGAAGCGATGATCTTCTGCATAATGAAGGCAAATATCTATAAATTAAATGATGAATTTGAAGGTGCATTCGAATTGTTGCTGGCTGGTGGGAAATAGACACCGAAAGCGGATGTGTGCGTTAATGCAGCAGGACACGCTACCAGCCAAGTAATCCGTTGACTTAATTTAAAGTTTGATAAATTTGCCGACAAACAAAGTCACATAAGAAAATGCTGTTTGAAGAAGACAAAAATTTCAGTTTCCAATTTCCTGAACCTCAATATTTAGGCGCGAAGCACACTCATTTGGCGTGGATAAAGAAATTTATTCCTGATAAGATAACAACAGCAATTGATGCTTTTGCAGGTTCTCAATCAGTTTCTTTTTTGTTTAAACAAATGGGTTTCAAAACTATTGCTAATGACTTTTTAAATTTCAATAACCAAATTGGTTTGGCTCTTATTGAAAACAAGCGAACTAAACTTACAAAAGAAGATTTAAAATTGCTTTTTCAACCTGCTCCAAACAAAAAAGAGTTTGAGCTAATAGAAGATACATTCACAAATGTATTTTTTGAAAGAGATGAAGCAGAATTTTTAGATAATTTCAGAGCTAATATTTCATTGTTAAATGATACTATCAAGGAAGCAATTGCTTACACTGTCATCAATCGAAGCATGACAAGGAAAATAACAATGGGGCACTTTGGGCATACCCAGGCATTAGTTTATGCAAGTAACCCAGAAAGAATAAAACGAAACAGGAGTTTGGTAAGGCCAATCAAAAAGATATTTGAAGAAATATTGCCTAAATATAATAGTGCTGTTTTTGATAATAAACAAGAAAATTACAGTTATAATAAAAATATCTTAGAGCTTTTGCCAGGAGTTGAAAATATTGACTTAGCATATTTCGACCCACCATATTGCGATAGCCATGCAGACTATCAGGGCTTTTATCATTTACTTGAAACTTATACGGAATATTGGAAAGACAAAGAATTTGTGAATGGGATAAAACGCTACGAACCTCAACGTTTTAGCGGCTTTGATAAAAAACGAGATGTGATTTTCTCTTTTGAAAAACTTTTTGAACTTTCAGAAGAAATTCCTCATTGGTTAATTAGCTATAATAATCGTAGCTATCCGGGAATTGCACAATTTGAAAAAATTATTTCAAAATATAGGGATGTAAAGGTTGAAACAAAAACATACAATAATGGCAGAGGTGGAAAAGGAAGTGTAGCAGGAAGTCAGGAAATTTTATTCGTTTGTAAACCAATAAAAAAACATTTTGTATCAACCAATCAAAAAGAGCAATTAATTAATGAAGGACTTTAATTATTGGAAAAAATCACATGAAAGTGAAAAACTTGAAGAGTTTAGTAGAGATAGCATTGGGCTTTTATGGCTTAAAACAAAATCCATCATTAGAAGCCCTTTAATAAAAAGGTTTTGCCACGAAAATAATATTACTCTTATTGGTAAAAATCAGGATGGGAAATTTGTTGAACTTTTTAATCTCTTTAGTTTAGAACCTGAAAAATACAATTTCATTTTAGATGCGTTTTCTAAGAAAGAAAATACTCAACATCTAAACTCGTTGAATATTCAAACACTCACTTCTGAACTTTATAAACTTAAAAGTTTTGATTGGGGCGGAGATTATAAAAACTCCTTAGATAAATATTTGGTAAAGAGATATGTAAAAGTTCAAATACCTTCTTACGATACACTCATTTCAAAATTTGAAACGGAAATAAACATCGCTGTACAAGGCTATGTATTGAATAGTTGGTATAACCATTGGAGCAGTATTTTAATTGAGCATATTTTCAAATCTCATCCGTTTGTCTTACCAACAATCGGGCAAATAAAAAGTGTAGATTTCATTATCGGTGATGTTCCCTTTGACCTAAAAGTAACATACCTGCCAGCAGAATACATTAAAGCTAAACGCAAGAAAAAGAAATTGCCAGTGGAACTAACATTCTTGAAAATGAAAGCAAAGGAAGCAAAAATCACTTTTGATAAAAAAGCAAAACCTGCTGACATATTTTACGAGATTGTTGAGAAAATGAAAGATAGAAATGATAACTTCTGTAATAATGTGTTGACAACCCTAAAGAACGAGAAACTTGAAATTCTTAAAGAAGTTCAGGATAATCCAAAAATCCTTGCAACATGGCTTTATGAAAATCAAGGCGAAATGCGGTTTGGTTCAGAAAACCGAATGTTCCTTGTATTAGTTGACACAGAGGACTTCAATAGCTCATGGAAGCTAAAAAGAAATCTCGAGCTGTTGAAACCAACTATATTGTCTTATTTAGACGATTTTAAAAACAAAAAAATTGCCGATCTAAAAGTAAAATTCAAATTCAAAGGAAAACCGCAAACATTCACAGCATTAACAGACATAATATTTGTTATTAAATAGGCAATTAAAAAAACAAGAAGCCCTAATCAATGCCATACTTTAGAAGTGGATCAAAATACCACCAATAACCTGCAAACCATAAACGGGATAATTGTTCCAGCGCTCGTATTTGCTATTTAAAAGATTATCAAAATCCAGCCAGGCGCTAAACCTTTGATTAATTTTAAACTCAGCGCCTGCGCTAAGGTCTGTGCCGCCTTTAAGGTTCTTCACTGAGCCATCACTTAGTAAAGCTTTCGCACCCGAAAAAGCAACTATATCACTTTTGAATAAAACCTGTTTGAATGCATTCCATCTTAATGAGCCCGATAGTTTTAAAGGATATAAATGCCACGCCTTTTCGTTATCCTTTAGGCCGGTGTATGTATTTAAATCGAGCGCTCCTGTTAATGTAAATTTATCCTGGTTTATATAATTCAGGTCACCGTGAATTTGAAAATCATTAACTCTGCTTTCGTTTCTTACAATAAAACTTTTGCCATCCGAATTATCATTTACAAAAAGTGGCAAATCGTGATAAGTAATTACCGCCGCCTTGGCGCTGAAGTTAAAATGCTTATCAAGGGTCGCTTTTATGCCACCATAAAATTGAACTTCTTTCGTATTGTTTAAAAATGCAGGATCGGCCATATAAGGATTTTCGCCACTTAATGTACGGAAGCTGTTAGGAATATATTTACCTACCCATCCTCCCTGTATCATTAATACATTATGCTGCAACTGCGCCTCACCGTAAACGTTAGGTAATATAGCTACATCATTATTATTCCATGATGGCGTGGCGCCTCCGTGAAATGTAAAATTGTCGCTGTAGAACACAAACTCCGGGGCGAGCTGAAATAAATTATTGGTAAGATGGTTAGAAGAATTTTTAAGCTGAAATTTATCGAAGTTGCCACTGGCAATAACTTTGAGGGAAACCGATTCACTGAATTTTTTTTCTGCGGGCAAGTTCAATATTAATGTAGTTTCTGAAGCTTTATTCTCACGTGAAAAGGTATGAAGCTCAATATGCGGATTATAGATAAAGTTCAAATCATTTACGGCGATATTTCTAAAGCCAACCCCTGCAGAAAAATCCTGGTAGCTTTTTCTTATCGTGCCTTTATCAAAATCAAAAAGATTATGATCATACCCATACTGATAATATTCATGCTGCGCAAACGCAGCAAAGGCGTAGGTTTCATTTTTTTCAGTAAAAAGGCTTCCAGTCCCTTTTACATTTATTTCACTAAAGTCCTGGCTCTTTATTTTCCCTCTTGATGAAATGTAATCGCCATAAACGTTCACAAGGTTTTTCTTGCCATCACCAAAACTAAAGGCGCCTGAAACATAC